>JASHYG010000159.1 GCA_030043215.1 Gammaproteobacteria bacterium | reverse complement strand
CGAGTGCTGGTGGTTCTTCGCGCTGACCGCGGCGATCTGCCGCCACGTCGTGCCGTACTTCTTCATGTGCAGCTTCGCGTTGAGCGCATAGGCATCCATGAAGGGGCTGCGCAGCGAGTCGTCGATGACCGCCTCCGGAGGCGGCTTCACGTCCGCGACGAGATCGGAGTAGCGGCGCAGGAACTCGGTGATCTGCGCGAGGTCCCCGGGCTGGGAGAACGAGGCTTGCCGGCGCGCGCGGTCCTCCGTGTTGAGCTTCTCGGCCCCCACGGCGAGCGCGACCTCGGCGGAGCCCCCCGCGACCTGGGCGAACGCGAGATTGAAAGCCGTGCTGCCTCCCGTGCAGGCGTTCTCGACGTTGACGATCGGTGTGCCGTCCACTCCCATCGGCAGCAGCGCATGCTGTCCCTTCATGCCGTACTGACCCTCGATCGCGCCCTGCACGGTGTTCGCGTAGAAGACGATATCGAGATCGCCCGCGCCGATGCCGGCATCGGCGAGCGCGCCCTCGGCAGCCTGACGTCCGAGCGCCGCGCACGATGTCTCGAGGTGCCGCCCGAAGGGCGTCATCGCGACGCCGAGGACGAAAACTTCACGCACTGGAATGCTCTCCGGAGCGCCCGGGCCGGACTGAAGCGCCCGGACCGAGAGATCGTAACAATTGTTTCCTTCTACCAGATGGCGAATAATCCCCGCAAGTGAATACCGACCGCGCCCTCGTGCTGCAGTTTCTGCAAGACGGCCGCAAGCCGGCCGCCATCACGAGCAACCCCCTCGCCCGCGAGCTCGGCGGAGCGCTTCTCGAGCTCGACACGGACCGCCGCGAGGCGCTGCTCGCGTTTGAGCCTTCGCCGCGGTTCGCCCAGGGAGCGCAGGTGTTGCAGGGCGGTATCGTCGCGACGCTGCTCGACTTTGCGATGGCATTCGCCGCGCATGTGACGCTCGCCGCCGAAGAGCGCCCTTTCGCGACGGCGACGCTCGCCGTGAGCCTGCTGCGACCCGCGCCGCCCGGACGGTATCTCGCGCGCGGCCGCATCATCCGTGCGGGCCGCAGTCTCCTCTTCGCGAGCGGGGAGCTCACCGCGGGGACGGACGGAAAGACCGTCGCCACGGCGAGCGGCGTCATGCCGCTCTCGGATACCTGATCACCGTGCAACGCAGCCCGCCCGAATCGCACCTCTCATGCTCGTCGTTGGTGACCTCTCGCGGCTGAACGCCCTCCGCTATCCCGACAAGCCGGCGCTGATCATGAATCGCGTCGAGCTCCGTTACGCCGATCTCGATCGGCGCTCCAATCGGCTCGCGCACGCGCTCGCCGCCTCGGGCATCGGAGCGGGAGACCGCGTCGCACTCCTTGCGTACAACCGGCTCGACTACGCCGTCGTGACGCAAGCCGTCGCCAAGTGCGGAGCGATTCTCGTGCCGATGAATTTTCGCTTCGGCGCGGAGGAGATCCGCCACGTCCTCTGCGACGCGGAGCCCAAGGCGCTGTTCCTCGAGCCGAGCTTCATCCGTGCCACTCGCGCAGCGATCGCGAACGGCGCCCCCGCCCCGAGGCTCGTCCGGCTGGACCTTGGGGGCGCGGAATCGGGCAACGCCGGTCAGCGCGGCGCGTCCGAGGCGTCGGGCGATGGCTCGGACGGCGACGGCCTGGGCAGCGAGATCCCGAGCTCCGAGGCGCTCGCCCATGGGCACCCTGATTCGCCGCCTCGGCAGGAGGTCGACCCTCTCTCGCCGTGCGTGATCATGTACACGAGCGGCACCACCGGCTTTCCCAAAGGCGTGCTGGTCTCGCACGCGACGTACTTCAAGATGTATCTCGCGACCGCCATCGAGACGCGCATGCGCCACGATGACGTCTATCTGATGGCCGTGCCCTTATTCCACGCGGCGGGGCTCAACATGGCTCTGCACCAGAGCCTGTTCATGGGCTCGACCGGCATCATTCACCGGGGCTCGTTCGATCCCGAGACCATCTTTGCGCTCATCGAGCGGCATCGCATCACCCTCGCCATCCTCGTCCCGACGACGCTCGCGATGCTCGCATTCCATCCGCGCATCGGGCAGTTCGACCTCACGAGCCTCGACAAGATCTTCTACGGCTCGATGCCCATCACGCCGCCGACCCTCGAGAAGGCGCGGGAGATGTTCCCGGGAGCGCGCTTCAATCAGCTCTACGGGTCGACGGAGGCCGGAATGGTGAGCGTCCTGCGGTCCGAGGACCACGAGCGCTGGTCGCAGACGACGGGCCGCCAGGCGCTGCTCACCGAGAGCCGCATCGTCGATGATCGGGGCAACCCCGTTCCGATCGGAAGCGTCGGCGAAGTGATCGTCAACCAGCGCACGATGGGCATGATCGGCTACTGGCGCAACCCCGAGGCCACGCGCGAGGCCATTCGCGACGGGTGGATCTACACCGGCGACCTGGCGCGGGTGGAGCCGGAAGGGTTCTTCACGCTCGTGGACCGGCGCAAGGACGTGATCATCAGCGGCGGGGAGAACATTTATCCAAAGGAGGTCGAGAACGTCCTCGCCACGCATCCGTCCGTGCGCGAGGTCGCGGTATTCGGCATCCCCCATCCGCTCTACGGAGAGACGGTCTGCGCCGCCGTCACGCTCTGGTCCGGCCGAACCGTGAGCGCGGGGCAGCTCGAGGAGCACTGCCGGGAGCGCCTTGCATCCTATAAGCGCCCGCGGCGTATCGAGTTCGTGGACGCGCTGCCGCGCAATGCGAGCGACAAGGTGCAGAAGCGCATTCTGCGAGGGATGTTCTCCTGACCGTCCCCGATCCGTGCTGAGTCAGCTCCCGAGCTCCGAGGGCTCAAAAGCTTGCTGCGCCGCCGTCGACCAGCATATCGATGCCGGTGATGAAGGAGGCCTCATCCGAGGCGAGGAACAGCGCGGCACGGGCGACCTCCGCCGGCTCGCCCATCCGTCGCATCGGCGTGTTCGCGAGCATCTGCTTGCGCAGCTCCGGGATCATCTCTGGAGTGAGTCCCGCAGTGCGTCCGATGATCGGGGTCTCCACCGGCCCCGGGCTCACGACGTTGACGCGAATCCCCCGCCCGACCAGCTCGGCTGCGAAGTTGCGGCCGAGGGCTCGGACGCCCGCCTTGCTCGCTGCGTAAACGGAACCGGTCGGAATCCCCTTCTTCCAGCCGATGGAGGAATTGAGCACGATCGCCGCTCCATGCGGCATGAGCGGGAGGGCCTTCTGCACCGTGAAAAACACGCCTTTCAGGTTCACCGCCAGGACGCGATCCCAGTCCGCCTCCGTGACGGCCTCGATGGGAATGAATGCGCCGGCGCCCGCATTCACGAAGAGCACATCGATGCGACCGAGCTTCGCGCGGATCTCGCCCATGAGCGCATCGATCTCGCCCAGATGCGCCAGGTCGCACCGAACGGCGAGCGCGCCGCCGCCGAGGGACTCCGCCGCCCGGGAAAGCGTGGCCGTATCCCGGCCCGTGACGACCACGCGCGCCCCCTCGAGCGCAAACGCCTGCGCCGACGCGAGGCCGATACCGCTGTTGCCGCCGATGACGACGGCAACTTTCTGGTTAAACCTGGGCTGCATAGGCTCACGCCGGTCGGACGGCGACGTATAATCGCGGACCGAACAAGCTCTGACAAGATGCGCAAAGCCGAACGACTGGACATGGCGAGCACCGCGCACGGTCGGAATGCCGCGGCAGCTCTGCAACCGGCAGGCGCCGGCGGCGACCGGCGCGCGGCCGTACTGGGGGAGGAGACGCCACTGTCGCGGCAGTCGGTGTGGTACCGGCTGATGAAGCTCACGAATCTCATCAACCGGCCGTTTTTCTCGCGCTTCGCCGGGCGCTACCACCTCACGATCAACGACGCGCGCGTGCTGGTCACGCTCGCTTCCATGCCGGACGCCGCCGCTCACGAGCTGTCGGACGCGACGGGCATGCACCCCATGAACGTGAGCCGGTCGGTCGCGACGCTGCGCCGCCAGGGGCGAATCGCCGACCGGCGCGATCCCGACAACCACCGGCGCAAGCTCCTGCGTCTCACGCCGAGGGGCTGGGCCGTGTGCCGATCGTTCGCGCCGGACATGGAGCGCATGTCGAGCTTTCTGCTCGCGTCGATGTCGCAGCTCGAGGTGCAGTTCCTGGGCCGCCTGGTCGATCAGCTCATCGGCCGCCTGGAGCGCGCCGGGCCGCGCTCGGGGTTGCTTGCGGACGAACTTGCTGCAGCCGCGCCGCGGCGCGTGCACAATGGAGCCGGGCTGGAGCGGGAGTGGGATGCAGAACGGAATCGAGAATAGCCGCCTGATCCGGCGCGCCGAGCAGCTGCGCGTGCTCGCCGCCGGCGAGTGCGCCGTGGTGCTGCCGCTCGTCGCCGATGGGGGCGCGGAGCCGCGCTTCGAGCTGCAACCGTTCGCGACGGCGGCCGAGGTGGTCGCGCGCCTCGAGGACTACGTTCCCGACCTGATCTTCGTGGACGCGGACTGCCCGCAGCTGCGGGCGCTCGATCTGTGCCGGGCGCTGAAGGAGCATCCGGCGACCATGCTGCTGCCCGTGATCGTCGTGAGCCGCAGCGCGAAGCTGCGCGTGGACGCCTTCTCGGCGGGCGCCGACGACTTCGTCACGCGCCAGGTCCCGCGCGAAGTGCTCCTCACGCGTCTCATGGCGCTCGCGCGCCAGAGCTCCGCGCGCCGGCAGGCGGCCGACGCGGCGCTCAAAGCCGAGGTCACGCGGCGGGAGGAGATTCGCCGGACGTTCCGCCGCTACGTCTCACCGCAGCTCGCCGACCGCATCCTCGGCAACTCGGAGCTGCGCGACAGCATCCTCGCTTCCTCGGACATCCGCACGCGCGCCGTCGTGATGTTCGCCGATCTGCGCGGCTTCACCGGCATCTCGGAGCGCTTGAGCCCGCACGAGGTGGTGCCGCTGCTCAACGAGTACTTCTCGCTGCTCGTGGAGATCGCCTTCCAGCACGGAGGCACCGTGTTCCACATGGCCGGCGACTGCCTCATGGTGGGCTTCGGCGTGCCGCTCGAGCAGGCCGACAGCTCCGAGAGGGCCGTGCTCGCGGCACAGGAGATGCTCGAGCGCTTCGGCAACCTCGCCGAGTCCTGGCGCGAGCGGCATCGGATCGAGACCGGCCTCGGCATCGGGATCAACGAGGGCGACGTGGTCGCGGGGAACGTCGGATCGGCCATGTTCATGAACTACACCATCATCGGAGACGCCGTGAACATTGCGTCGCGACTGTGCCAGCGCGCCCGCGCGGGCGAGATGATCTTCTCCGGTACCGTCAAGCGCTCGCTCGATGCGCGTGGCCTCGACATCCACGCGGTCGAGCTGCCGCCGATGACGCTCCGCGGGCGCTCGACGCCCATCGACATCTTCTGCGTGCCGCTCGACAAGCGGCTCGATCTCGGCGAGGCTCCGGACCTCACCTCGGTGAGCCCGTGAGCGCCGTGCCGGAGACGGCCAATCTCGCGCTGTTCTGCGACTTCGAGAACATCGCCCTCGGAGTGCGCGACGAGCGCTTGGCGCAGTTCGACATCAAGCGAGTCCTCGAGCGGCTGCTGCTCAAGGGCTCCATCGTCGTCAAGAAGGCGTACTGCGACTGGGAGCGGTACAAGGAGTTCAAGGCCGGCATGCACCATGCGGGCTTCGAGCTCATCGAGATCCCCCACGTCAAGCAGTCGGGCAAGAACTCCGCGGACATCCGCATGGTCGTCGATGCGCTCGACCTGTGCTACACCAAGCCGCACGTCGACACCTTCGTGATCATCAGCGGCGATTCGGATTTCTCCCCGCTCGTCGCGAAGCTCCGGGAGAACGACAAGGGCGTCATCGGTCTCGGTGTGAAGAACTCGACCTCCGACCTGCTGATTGCGAGCTGCGACGAGTTCATCTACTACGACGACCTGGTGAGAGAGCAGAAGTCGCGGCGCGGCTCCCGCAAGAAGTCGGGCGGCGAGCCTGCGGCGGCCGAGGCCGCGGCGCCTGCGGCCACGGCCGACACGAAGGAACGCGACGAGGACAAGAAGCAGGAGGCGTTCGATCTGGTCCTCGCGACCGTCGATGCGCTGATGACCGAGCGGGGCGAGGACGGCAAAGTCTGGGGCTCCATGGTGAAGCAGGCCTTGAAGCGCGTACGGCCCGGCTTCAACGAGAGCTATTACGGATTCCGCTCGTTCAACCGCCTGCTCGAGGAAGCCGCGGCGCGCCGGCTGCTCGCTCTGGAGCGCGACGACAAATCCGGCGGCTACTTGATCCACACGCCCGCCGAGCCGGCCTGAGCCTCGAGCTGCACGCCCGGATTTCGAGCGCACGCTTCGCGTCCGGGCCGAACGCTCGAGCTGGGAGCGAGCGTTCCGGTAGTGTGATCGGTCTCTCACTCTTTCCCCCGCGGACCGTGTTTCGGTACGTGGGTCGCTGTCGCCGAGCGAGCGCGCACCTACAGTAGCGGGCGGCCATGGCGCCCGGGGCGGCTGCGACATTCCGACGATGCCGGACAAAGACTCGCTGACAGAGCACGAGCTCCTTGCGCGACTGAGCATCGCGACCCAAGCCGCAGGCATCTTCGTCTGGGAGGTCGACTGGTCGGCGCACACCATCTCGTGGGACGAGAGCCGGGTCGCGCTGGCGACGACGAACAGGCACTACGGCCAGGAGCTCGGCGCGGACCTGTTCCAGTGGGTGCATCCCGACGACAGGGACGTGGGGCACAAAGTCATCGTCGATGCTCTCGCGAAGGGCGATGCGGACGCCTCGTTCCGCTACCGGCTGCGCCTCGCGGATGGCTCCATCCGCCACATCCAGGCCTACGCGCGCACCACGGTCGATGCACAGGGCGAGCCCCTGCGGTCGCTCGGCGTGAGCTGGGACATCACGAAGGAGTTCGAGGCGGCGGAGCAGCTGCGCCGCAACGTCGAGCATGAGCGCAAGCTCCTCGACCACTTGACCCTCGCCGCCGAGGCCGCCGGGATCGAATGCTGGGAGTACGACTACCCGCTCGATCGATTTACCTGGTTTCACGGGCTCGGCGAGGAATTCGAGGATCCGAGCGCGGACCCGGAGGAGATCGGACGGCGGCTCATCGCGAGCATCCTGCCGGAGGATTCCGCCACCGTGAGGGCCGCCACCATGAAGGCGCTCTCCGACGGCACGACGAACATGACGATCCGGATGCGGCGCCGCGGCCGCAACGGCCAGGTGCGGCACCTGCAGCTCTACCAGAAATTCATCCGCGATGAGGACGGCCGTGCACTGCGCGCCCTCGGGGCGACGCGCGACATCACGGTCGAGGTCGAGGCCGCCGAGCGGTTCCGTGCCCAGGCCGAGGCTCTGCGCGATGCGCAGCGCCGGCTGGAGCGGGCTTCCCTGTCGATCCACGAAGGACACTGGGAGCTCGATCTGCTCACGCGCAGGTACTGGGCCTCCTCCAGCTACCACGCCCTCCTCGGCTACGGCCCGGGCGAGCTCGATCTCGACACCGTCGATGACATGCACGCGATCACTCACCCCGACGATCTCCCGGCGGCCCGGGAGCTGATCGAGCGGCACCGGGTCTCCGGCATGCCGTACCACCACGACATCCGATTGCGCCTGAAGGACGGGACCTATCGATGGTTCCTCGCGCGCGGCCAGGCCGAGCTCGACTCCGAGGGGCGCGGTGTGCGGGTGTCCGGATCCGTGCAGGACATCCACAAGCAGAAGCTCGCCGAGGATGCGTTGAAGGCGGCCCGGCAGCGCTTCGAGCGCGCCATCCGCGGAACGCAGGATGGACTGTGGGAGTGGGATCTCGTCGGGAGGTTTCTCTGGGTATCGCCGCGCTACGAGGCGATCCTGGGCTTTGCGGAAGGGGAGATCTCCGGGGCCGTCGAAACGCCCGAGAGTCTCGTCCACGTCGATGACCTCGAGTCTTGCCGGGCCGCGCTGCGCGCGCACTTCGAGCGCAACGAGCCGTACGACGTGGAGGTGCGGGCCCGCACCCGGTCCGGCACGTACCGCTGGGTGCGGATGCGCGGCGAGGCCGAGCGGGACGCGAGCGGCGTGCCGCTGCGCCTCGCCGGCTCGATGCAGGATGTGACCGAGGCGCACGCCGCGCGCGATGCGCTCATTCACGCCTCCGAGGCCGCCCAGGCCGCGAGCCGCTCGAAGAGCGCCTTCCTCGCGAACGTGAGCCACGAGATCCGCACGCCGATGAACGGCATCATCGGCATGACGAGCCTGCTGCTCGACTCCGCGCTGGATGACGGGCAGCGCGAGTACGCCGAGACGATCCACGCGAGCGCCAACTCGCTGCTCGCGGTGATCAACGACATCCTCGACTTCTCCAAGATCGAGGCCGGCAAGCTCGACATCGACGCCGCCGAGATGGACCTGCCGGCAAGCGTCGCCGAAGTCCGGGCCATCCTCGCCTTCCAGGCCACCGCGAAGAGCCTGCGGCTCGACGTGCGCGTCGATCCCGACGTGCCGCGGCGGGTCGTGGGCGACCGGCAGCGGATCCGCCAGTGCCTGATCAATCTCATCAGCAACGCCATCAAATTCACGCCCGCGGGCGGTATCACGGTTCGAGTCAGCCTCGCCGGCCGGCGGAACGGCGACGTGCTCACCCGCTTCGAGGTGCGCGATACCGGCATCGGGATCTCCTCCGGGACGCTCTCGACGCTGTTCCAGCCGTTCGTTCAGGCGGATTCCTCCACGACGAGGAATTTCGGCGGCACGGGCCTCGGCCTCTCGATCGTGCGCCGCCTCGTCGAGCTGATGGGCGGCGACGTGGGGGTGGACAGCGCGCCGGGGCGGGGCTCGACGTTCTGGTTCGTGCTGCCGCTCGAGCTGGCCGACGCCGCGCGGCCGGGTGCGGAAACGCCGGCCGAATCCGGATGGACAGCGGGCGACGAGGGGCACGCGCGCGCCGCACTCGCGCCTGGAACCGCGCCGCAAGGCCCCGCGAAATTCGTCCCGCGGTACGCGGGCAAGGTGCTGCTCGTCGAGGACAATCTCGTCAACCAGAAGGTAGCGCGGAGCTTTCTCGAGCGGCTCGGCTGCCAGGTGAGCGTCGCGGGCAACGGGCTCGAGGCCGTTCAGGCCTGCGAGCAGGGGCGCTTCGATCTGGTGCTGCTCGATCTGCAGATGCCGCTCATGGATGGCTATGCCGCGACCAGCTCCTTGCGCAGGCTCGAGCAGGGCCGGCGCCGCACGCCGATCGTCGCGCTGACGGCGAGCGCGATGGCGGGCCAGCGGGAGCGCTGCCTCGATGCCGGCATGGACGATCTCATCACGAAGCCGCTCGACGTGCAGAGGCTCGAGGCCGTCCTGGAGCGATTTGGCCTGCTCGCCTCGGACGCCGCGGAAGGCGGCAGGATCACGGCAGGCGGCGCGGTGCTCGACGACATCGCCGTGGTGAAGCTCGTCGCCTCGAGAGTGGGCGATGCTCCCGTGGACCTGGACGGATTTCGCGAGCTGACCGGCGAGGACTCGGAATTCGCCCGCGAGGTCGCGGAGGCGTTCGTGTACACGAGCGAGGAGCTCCTGGCGGAGCTGAACCGCTGCATCGCCCGGCACGACTGCGGCGCTCTCGTGCGGGCAGCGCACTCCCTGAAAGGGGCGAGCGCCAACATTCACGCGACGCCTTTGCGGGAGCTCTGCGCCGCGCTCGAGTCGCGCGCCGCGGCCCTCACCGATGCCGAGCTGGCGGAGCACATCGCCCGCATCGCTGCAGAGCGGCAGCGAGTCGCGGCGGCTCTGCAGGGCATCGTCTCCGAGGCTCCGCGCGCCGCGGGCAGCCGCTGAGCGAGACGGCAATCAGCCTCGGCCGGCTCCCGGCCGAGCGACTTGCGCGCGAGCCTCGTCGGCGGGCGCAAGCGGCGGGCGCCCCAGTATCAGATCGGAGGCCTTCTCGGCGATCATGATCGTGGGCGCGTTCGTGTTTCCGCTCACGATGTCGGGCATCGAGGCGGCATCCGCCACTCGCAACGATTCGATCCCCCGGACCTTGAGCTGCGCATCGAGCACCGCGCGATCGTCCCGCCCCATTGCGCACGTGCCGGTCGGATGCGCTCCCGTTTGAATCGTCGCGCGAATGTACGCGTCGAGCTCCTCGTCGGACCGGGCGGCCGGGCCGGGCGCAAGCTCGGCGCTGACGAGCTCCGCCACCGGCTCCGTCGCGAAGAAGCGGCGCGCGAGCTTGAGCATGTCGCGGGCGATTCGCCGGTCGGCCTCCGCGCCCAGCAGGCCGAGCCGGATCCTCGGCGGAGCGAGCGGGTCGGATGAGCGCAGGGTCACCTCCCCCGTCCCGGCCGGACGCAGGCTGAGTGCAACGGCCGTGAACTGATGGCCGGCTCCGCGCCGCCACCCCGGAAACCACGGCCGCGCGAGCATCGACACGTGCGACACCTGGAACTGAACGTCGGGCCACCGGGCCTGCGGCGCGAGCCGCAGGAACGCCTGGATCGAGATGGGATTCGCGGCGAGCGGACCGCTGCCGGCGAGACGCCACGCGAGCAGCCCGAGCGCAAGCTGGTCGAGCCGCAGCGCACGCTCGAACGTGCAGGGGCTCGACGCCTGATACACGGCAACGACCAAGGGATGGTCCTGAAGGTTCTTGCCCACGCCGGGCAGCGCGTGCACCGGCTCGATCCCGGCGGCTTGCAGCTCCTGCGGAGGCCCTATCCCGGAGAGCAGCAGCAGCTGCGGAGAGTTGAACGCGCCCGCGGCGAGAATCACCTCCCGTGCCGCGCGCGCCACGTGTCGCTGTCCGTCCTGCACATACTCGATGCCGACGGCACGTCCCCGCTCGATCACGACGCGTGTCGCATGCGCTCGCGATTCGACAGTCAGATTGGGGCGGCGCAGCGCCGGAGCGAGATAGGCGATCGCGGTGCTGTCGCGGCGGCCGCGGCGGATGGTGAAATCGGGCAGCCCGAAGCCCTCGGCTTGCGGGCCGTGGAAGTCCGCGCTCTCCGCGTAGCCGAGCCTCGCGGCGGCCTCCAGCATGCGGGGCGTGATGTAGGGATCGCGCGGCTGCCGCGAGACCGCAAGCGGACCCGAGCCGCCGTGAAAGAGGCTCTCCCCGCGCCAGCTCGTTTCCATTCGCTTGAAGTACGGCAGCACTTCTGCGAATCCCCAGCCCGGGAGGCCCGCGTCGCGCCAGCGGTCGTAATCGCCGGCATTGCCGCGGCTGTACATCATTCCGTTGATCGAGGAGGTGCCGCCGAGCAGCTTGCCGCGGGGCTGCGGGATGCTGCGCAGGTCCGTCGCCGCCTCGGGCTCGGACTGATAACCCCAGCCCAAGGCCGGAACGCTCGCCGCAGCGAGCCACGCAACGGGAATGGAGATGAGAGCGCGCTGGACGCTCGCGCCTGCCTCGAGGAGCAGCACGCGATGGGCGCCGTCCTCCGAGAGCCTGTTGGCGAGCACGCAGCCCGCCGATCCGGCCCCGACGATGACGAAGTCGTGCTCCGACACGCTCATCCGGCGCTCGACCTCAATCAGAGCAACGCATAGTAGCGGATGAGATTGCCGTCGCCCTGCCGCTCGCCGACGCCGACGACGACGTGCCGCATCAGCCAGTCGTGCGGGCCCGTCTGCACCTCGAAGGTCGGAAAGGCGCGCAGGTAGTACTCCGAGTGCGCAACGGGCGGGCCGCCCGCGAAGATCCAGGCGCGGATCCGCGGCATCACATCGGCCTTGCGCCCCCAGAGGTAGCCGCGGTTGTGGAGGAGGATGAGCGTGCCGTCGTCCGCGCGAAGCATGTAGCGCGCATCGGTCGCAAGCACGCCATCGGGCCGAAACAGAGCCCAGTCGCCCCCGCTCCCGGGGACGACGGTGCCCGTCAGCCGCGGGCCCTCGATGGTGCCGCGATCGACATAGACGGCGCCCCGCCCGGCCCCGGAAGGCATGTTCTCGATGTTCTGTACGCGCGTGAACCAGAGGCGGATCTGGAAGACGAACTCGAGTCTCGCCTCCGCCGTGGTCGAAGCGCCGAAGAAAACCTCGGGGAAATCGCCCATCAGCCGTGACTCCCACCGCAGCTCCGCGGCGGCTTATCCTACCCCACCGCGCACATCACTCGGGCAGCGTGATCTGCCCCTTGACCTCGAAGTCGCCGCTGACCGCGGGAGCCCCCGTGCCGGGCTGACCGCCGCCGACCGACACCGTGTACCGGCCCTGGGCGACGATGGTATCGCCGGCGTCCGTGACCATGCTCAGATCCCGGCGCTCCAGGTGGAATTCAACTCTCCTGCTGGCACCAGGCGCCAGATGGATGCGCTCGAACCCGCGGAGGGCACGGATGGGCGCCCCGCCGACATCGGGGAACCTCAGGTAGAGCTGCACCACCTCGTCTCCCGCGAGCTTCCCGGCGTTCTTCACGGTCACGGCGACGTTCAGCGGCTCGCCGGCATCGATCGGCTCATCGGGCAGCGTGAGGCCGCTGTACGCGAACTTCGTATAGCTGAGGCCGTATCCGAACGGCCAGAGCGGCTCCCCTGCGAAGTAGCGGTACGTGCGCCCCTTCATCGAGTAGTCCTCGAAGGGCGGCAGCTGGTGCACGTCCTGGTAGAACGTGACGGGCAGCCGGCCGGCGGGATTGTTCTTGCCGCTCAAGGTCTCTGCGATGGCGGCTCCACCCTCCTCGCCCGAGTACCAGGCTTCGAGGATCGCATCGGCGTGCGCCTTCTCCCAGTTGACGGCGAGTGCGCTGCCGTTGAACAGCACCACCACGAGAGGCTTGTGAGTGGCGGCCAGTGCCTGGACCAGCTTCTCCTCCGGCGCGGGCAGGTCGAGGCTGGTACGGTCTCCGCCGAAGAAGCCCGGCTGATCGACCCGCATCTCCTCCCCTTCCAGGCGGCTGGTGATGCCCACCACGGCGATCACCACATCGGCGTCTCTTGCCGCAGCGATCGCAGCCGGGTCCGGCACGTCGCTGGCGGGCGCAGGCCCGGGCCTGCCGACGGGCGTGAGACCCGAGCCCGGCATCGGCCGGGCTCCGTTGGAGAGAAACTGGGTTCCGGGAACGTAAGTGATCGTCGCGCCGGGGAACTCGGCGCGCATGCCCTCCAGCATGCTCACCGTGTGTGTAGGCGTGCCGGTGTAGTTGCCGAGCAGGACGGTGGTTTGATCCGCGAGCGGACCCACGATGGCGATGCGCTTCACCCCCTTGAGCGGCAGCACGCCATCGTTCTTGAGCAGCACCATCGACTCATCGGCCACGCGGCGGGCGAGGCTCCGATGCGCGGCACCGTCGAGCTCACTCTCGTCGATCCGCGCATACGGCACCCTCGACGGCGGATCGAACATGCCGAGACGGATGCGGGCCGTGAACAGCCGGATGAGTGCGGTGTCGATCGCGCGCTCGGAGAGATAACCCTGCTGCACCGCCTCGATGTACGGGCGGTAATCGTGATCGTCAGTCACCTTCGCGCGGAAGTCGATGCACTCGTTGTCCATGCCGCGCTCGAGCGCGATGGCGGAAGCCTCGGGCTGCGTCGGGCGGTAGTGGTGGCCGCTGTAGACATCGCGGACGGCCCCGCAATCGGAGACCACGTAGCCCTGGAACTGCCAGGCGCCGCGCAGCGTGTGCTCGAGCAGGAATTCGTTCGCGCACGCCGGCTCGCCGTTGATGGCGTTGTACGCACACATCACGGACCCGGCGTGCCCTTCCACGATCGCCGCGCGAAACGCCGGCAGGTACGTGTCTTCCTCATCGTGCCGGCTCACATCCACGTCGGCGAAGTGCCGCGTGGGCTCGGGTCCGCTGTGCACGTCGAAGTGCTTGGGCGTCGAGATGACGCGGTAGTAATGCGGGTCGTTGCCCTGCATCCCGGTCACGAACGCGACGGCCATGCGTGCGGTGAGAAAGGGATCCTCACCGTAGGTCTCCTGCCCGCGGCCCCAGCGCGGATCGCGGAAGATGTTGACGTTCGGCGCCCAGAAATCGAGGCCCTCGAAGATGTTCGAGTGTCCGGCCCGCTCGTCCTCAGAGTGCTTGACGCGCCCTTCGACGCCGATCGCGGTCGCCATCTCGTGGATCCGGAGAGCGTCGAAGGTGGCCGCGAGGCCAATGGGCTCCGGGAATTCCGTCGTGCCGTTGACCGCGACGCCGTGGAGCGCCTCGCTCCACCAATCGTAGGCCGGCACTCCAAGACGCGGGATCGCCCGCGCCTGGTTGACGAGCTGCGAGGCCTTCTCGGCGAGCGTCATGCGGTGCACTAGGTCCGCCGCGCGCACCTCGGGCGAGAGACTGGGATTCAGGTAGGGAAGCCGCGCGGCGTCCTGCCCACTCGCGCTGAGAACCACCGCGAGACCCGCGGCGAGCGCACCGCATGCGTACTTACCAGAATGGCTCATGAGTGATTCCCCGGTCGGATTGGTGCTGCCCCGGCGGCGCAGGCCCTGCAAAGGCAGGCCTCATTGCGCAGCTCGGGAAGGACGGCCCGCAGGACTTCTGGAGGAATGACGACGTGGACGCACCAGCAGGTGCTGCCGCCGCCGGATATGCCGCAGAGGTTGGGCCGCTGACAAAGCGGGCAGCGATCTTTCCCGTCGTGACTCGTCATTGGGTGCCTCTGTTAGGTACGCGCGGACGCATCGAGTCAGGCCGCATGCCGCGCTTACACCACGCGCAGAGCCTCGGTGAGCGGCAGGCGACCCACCCGTATGGCGGGAAGCAGACTTCCGAGCGCTGCCAGGACGAGCGCCCATCCAATGCCGAAGGCGACGAGACGCGGCGAGACGAGCAACGTGTACACATTCTCGTCGAGCATGATCTCGTGCCCGCTGAACAGAATCCAGGCGACGCCTCCCCCCGCAAGTGCGCCGGCGAGCGACAGCAGCAGCGCTTCGAACACCACGGACGTTGCCGCGGGCAGGGCCCCGTAGCCGATCGCGCGCAGCGTTGCCATCTCCCGCGTACGCCGGCTGACCACGCCGTAGAGGAGGTTCATGGAGCCGAACAGGGCGCCGGCTGACAGGATCACACCGGTCAGATAGGCCATCGCCGTGAAGTAGCCGACGTTGCCGGCGGCGATCCGGTCGAAATAGCTCGGCTGCGTCAGGGCGGACACGGTCAGCGCTGGATTGGTCGTGAGCCATTTCTGGAACGCGGCGAAGGCGGTCGTCGCATCCAGCCTCACCTGGACGCTGCCGAATCCAGGCATGTGCGTCACGGTCGCAATCGTCTCCGCATCGCCCAGCAGCTCGTCACTGAAGACGCCGTCAGCCCGGAAGGCTCCGACGATCGGCCAGGCGCCGTTGCGCATCGCGACCGTGTCGCCGACCTTCAAGCCAAAACCCTGCTGTGCGCGGCTGCCGATGATCAATTCCTGCCGCCCCGGGCGGAACATGCGCCCCGAGACGATGGCGAAGTGCGGCCGAAGCGCGGGACCCGCGGCACCGATTCCCCGGATCCGCAGCTCCCCGCCCGAGGCGATGTGCCGTGCGGGAGGAACGTACAGGAGCACCTCCGAATCGGCGAGGAGCTTTCCTTGCGGGTTCCGGGCAATGCCGGGTGCGTTGGTGATCGTCCCGACGGCGCTCCGCGGAATGCCGCTGCTATCGTCAAAGCGGGCGTCGGCGGGCATCACGACGGCAATGGCGGGATCGGCCGCGTTGCTGAATTCCCGCACGATGCCGGCTGTCACCGACAGCATCGAGATGAGCACGCCGGTCACACAGGCCATCGTCACGACGAGCGTCACCGATGTCGCCGTGCGCTGGCGCAGAGTGGACAGCGTCAGACGACACAGGAGGGTGATCTGACGGATCAGTACCATGCTAGCGCCCCGCGAGCGCGTCGGTGACGCTCAGCCGTCTGAGCCTCAGCATCGGAATGACGCTGCTCGCCAGCGCCAGCAGCACCGCAAGCCCGAGCGCCCACGCCAGCAGGGCGAGAGTCGGCGCGGGTGAGGATAGATATCGTGACAGACTTCCCGGTAGGAAGCGGGTCGACAGCCCATCCACCACGCCCGCGAGCCCCGTACCCACGGCGGCACCCAGCAGGCACGGGATGACGGCGTCGGTGAATACCAGAGACATGAGGTGAACATCGCGAAAGCCGATCGTCTCCAGGATCGCGAACTCGGGTATGCGCTCGCGCACGGAGCGCGCGATGGCGTTCCCCGTGAGGAACAGGATCATGACAAAACCCGCGATCGCGATTCCTGTGGTCATCGATGCCATGGCGAAGCCTTGCTGGATCTCCGCTTCGGCGTCGAGCCGCTTCGGGACGGTCACCGTCGCCGTGCCCGAATTCTCGTACTGCCGGTCGATCTGCTCGCTGATCGAGACGGCGCGATCGCCGCTCCTCAGCGCCACGTTGAGGCCGTATCCAGTCCCCCGCTGGCTCAGGGGCTCCGTATTCTCGAGGTACGTCGCATTGCCGATGATGAAGCCGTTCTCCGGCTGCGACCAGTCCCAGTAATCGGGAACGACCCCCAGCACCTGGAAATCCCAGCTCGTGCCGCCGTCGTTGCGGCTATTCGGCCCGGTGACGACGGTGAAGGTGTCGCCCTCCTTGAGACCCCACTTCTCAGCC
>JASHYG010000158.1 GCA_030043215.1 Gammaproteobacteria bacterium | reverse complement strand
TCCTCCTTGAAGCCCTGCAAGCTCTCCCGGGCGACCTGCTGCCCTCGCCGCCCGATCCGGCGGCGGTGACGGTGGAGCGCGCTCGCGACGCCAAGCATGGCGACTTCGCGACGAATGTCGCGCTGCGCCTCGCGAAGTCCGCGCGGCGCAGCCCGCGCGAGCTCGCGCAGGCGATCGTCGCCGCGCTCCCGGCGAGTTCGCTCATCGCACGCGCGGAGGTGGCGGGCGCCGGGTTCATCAATTTCTTCCTGACGCCGGACGCGTATGCGCGCGAGCTCGGCAGGATCCACGAGCTCGGCGAGCGCTACGGCTGCAGCGCGCTCGGCCGCGGCGAGCGCGTGGTGGTCGAGTTCGTCTCGGCCAATCCTACGGGACCTCTGCACGTCGGACACGGACGGCAAGCGGCCCTCGGGGATGCTCTCTCGTCGCTGCTCGAGGCGCAGGGCTACCAGGTCACGCGCGAGTACTATTACAACGATGCCGGCGCGCAGATCCAGAACCTCGCGCTGTCCGTGCAAGCGCGGGCTCGCGCGGTCGCTCCCGGCCAACCCGGCTGGCCGAAGGACGGCTATGCCGGTGAATACATTCAGGACGTCGCGCGAGAGTTCCGGACCGCGCAGGGTGATATCGACGACCTCGATGCGGTCCGCGCGTTCGCGGTTGCGTACCTGCGCAACGAGCAGGACCGGGATCTCAAGGAGTTCGGCCTCGAGTTCGATGTGTACTCCCTGGAGTCGAGCCTCTACCGGGACGGCAGCCTCGATGCCGCCGTGGCGGGCCTGATCGCGAGCGGCAAGACGTACGAGAGCGAAGGCGCGCTCTGGCTGCGGACGACGGAATACGGCGACGACAAGGATCGCGTCGTCCGCAAATCCGACGGGAGCTTCACGTACTTCGTCCCGGACGTGGCCTATCACGTCACCAAATGGCGGCGAGGATTCAGGAAGGCCATCAACGTCCAGGGCTCGGACCATCACGGCACGATCGCCCGAGTCCGCGCGGGGCTCCAGGCGCTGAGCCTCGGTATTCCGCAAGGCTATCCCGAATACCTCCTGCATCAGATGGTCAAGGTCACGCGCGGGGGCGAGGAGGTGAAGATCTCCAAGCGCGCGGGGTCCTACGTGACGCTGCGGGACCTGATCGACTGGGTGGGCCGCGATGCCGTGCGCTTCTTTCTGGTCTCGCGCAAGGCGGATGCGGAATTCGTGTTCGATCTGGACCTCGCGCGCTCGCGCAGCGAGGACAATCCGGTGTACTACGTCCAGTACGCCCATGCCCGCGTCGCGAGCGTCATGAAGCAGCTTGCGGCCCGCGGCCTCGAGCTCGATCGTGCCGCGGGGCTCGCGAGCGCCGGGCTGCTCACCGGAGAGCACGAGCAGGCCGTGCTCGCTGCATTGGTGCGCTATCCCGAGGTGCTCGAGCAGGCGGCGCTCAATCGCGCGCCCCACGCAGTCGTGCACTACCTCCGGGAGCTCGCCAATGCGTTCCACACGTATTACAACGCGGAGACCTTCATCGTGGACGACGCCCCGCTGCGCAATGCGCGGCTCGCGCTGGTGCTCGGCGTCCAGCAAGTGATCCGCAACGGCCTCGGCCTGCTCGGCGTGTCCGCGCCGGAGGGCATGTGAGCGCCCGGAGGATGCCGTGAGCCGGCTCACCGCGCGGGACTACAAGAAACCCACCCACAGCTCTCTCGAGCTTGCGCGCTGGCGGGAATTCGGTGCCGGCCTGCTCGTCGGCGCGGTCGCGACGGCCGTGCTGTTCGGAGTCGCTCATCGCCACCCGCGCGCGGTGCCCGACGTACCGCGTCCCGAGACACGCCGGGCTCAGCCTGCCGATGCGGCGGATACGACCGCAGTGACAGCCGCCACGGCCTCGAGCGGCGACAGCGCGGAGCATTACGACTTCTACCAGATGCTGCCGCACTTCGAGGTGGTGGTGCCGGAGAAGGAGCACGCGCTCAAGCCCGGCCTGCCGACCGCCGCGATCGAGCGGCCGGGAGTCTATGTGCTGCAGGCCGGATCGTACCGCAACGAAGCCGAGGCCGATCGCGTCGCCAAGCAGCTCTCTCTCGAGGGAGTGACCGCGAACGTGCAGAGAGTGGCGGTCGATACCGACGTCTGGTACCGCGTGCGCGTCGGGCCCATCAGCAAGCTCTCGGACCTCAACCGGCTGCGGCACAAGCTGCAATCCGCCGACGTGGACGCTCTCGTCATCCGGGTGGGAGACTGAGGGCCGCTCAGAGGCTTCTCAGCAAAGCGACCGCCGCGGTCTCACCTCGAGCGGCCGCCGTATCGGCCGGAGTCTGGCCCGCGTGAGGTCCTGCGTCGTGTGCCTCGAGAGTCCGGTCCGCTCCACGCTCGACCAGCCGGCGGATGACTCGCAGATGGCCGCGGTATGCAGCCGAATGTAATGCGGTCATGCCGTCGCGGCGGCGAGCATTGACGTCTGCGCCCCTGTCGAGAAGCAGGTCGACGAGACTCAGCACGACCGACTCGTCCTGGCTCGGGTTCGGCACGTCAGGCGACGCCACCGCGCAGCCGAGCGGATGGATCTGCAGGAACGAGTCGGCGGTGACGGCTCGAGCGTCTGCGCCGTGGTCGAGCAGCATGCGAGCGGTTTCCACGCTCCCCCAGTAGCACGCGCCGTGCAGCGCTGTGGAACCCGCGGCGTTACGCTCCGTGGGGAAGGCGGGATTCTGCTTAAGCAAGCGGCGGAGCTCGGCCTCGAGACCGAGCTCCGCCGCGAGGAAGCCGTCGAGCGGCCGATACTTCGAGAGCAGGAGCCTCTCGATCCCGGAGTGCCCCGAGTAGTGCGCTGCGTGAACCGCGGTCGAGCCGAGCATGTTCGCGGCGCCCGCGAGACTCGCATCCCGCTCGAGAAGCGCGGCGACGGTCTCGAGATCCCCCCGGACCGACGCCGCGATGATCTCATCGACTGGCGAGGGCATCACCGATACTCCCTGACGCTGCTCAGCTGACCGCGACACGTGCGCGCCTCGCGAGCGCGGGCGCTGTCAACGTCCGAGCACGACATCGATGCCGGCGAGAACGAGCTCGAACCGGCGGCGTGGGATCCTTCTCACGCGCTCGGTGAGCTGCTGTTTGTCCAAGGCGACGATCAGCGAGACGTTGGCAACGGAGTCCTGAGGAAGACCAGTGTCAGCACGAGGAAGCAGGATGTTGCCGGGAGCCTCGGCCCATTTGAGATTGCTCGTGAGCGGAACGCAGACGACGGTACCGA
>JASHYG010000157.1 GCA_030043215.1 Gammaproteobacteria bacterium | reverse complement strand
CACGCCCCCGCAGCTCAATCCGCCGCCCTCGACGGCCTCGGCCGCCGTGATCGCGCATGGGAGCGAGGTCTACTCGCAGTACTGCTCGATCTGCCACGGCGTCAATGGCAGGCAGGCCCGCACCAGCTTCCCGAACCTCACCGTCACGCCGCTGCTGTGGACGCAGGACGGCTTCGATGCGGTGGTGTTGCAGGGGGTGCGGGCGGACAAGGGCATGGGCTCCTTCGCGAAAGACTTAAAGCCCGAGGACACGGTAGCGGTGCGCGACTTCCTGATCTCGCGCGCCAACGCAATCAAAGCGGCCGGTCCCGCCGCCGAGCGCTCGTTCGGTCCGCCGCCCTAGGAGACGGCGGGCCCGCTCGGTCCGCCGTCTGAGGTGAGTGGGCGCCTGCAGAAGGAGCGCCTGGATCGGCCGGCAAGCGGCCCATCTCGCGGCGCGATGGGCACGGGTGATGCCTCAGGTCGCACCCCACTGCTTCTTCTGATTGCGCTTCTCGGCCTTCGCTGCGCGCTTCTCCATGAGGCTCTTCATGGGCTTCTTCTTGGTCTCCTTCCTGCGCTCGGTGCCTTTGGCCATTGCCGCTCCTCCTGCGGCGCATACGCCGCTTCTAATGGGCGCTCGTAGTCTAGAGCCAAAGTGCCCGCCGCGTCGGGGAATTCAGCCTGGATCCGTCTCGCTCGGACCCTGGTCCGAGAACGCCAGTCGCCCACTGCGCCCAGGCTGACTTAGTCGGCGCCCTCGGCTTGGTCTACACTGCGCTCGCCAGCGAACAACCAACGGGGGCATATCCCATGAAACGCATCACGCTCGTCGGCCTCTGCCTCGCACTCTGTGCGTTACTGACTCCCGCGCTCAGTCATGCCGAGGTGTCCTGTACTCGAGGGGGGCTGCAGCAAGCCGTCGATCTATACCTCGCCGCGCAGACCAAGGGCGAGCTCTCCGGACTGCCTCTGGCGACGGGCGTCGGCTACTGGGAGAACGCGGCGCCCGCCGACATCAAGACGGGATTCATCACCAAGCCGCTGAGGATCGATCATCAGCGCAGCCTCCTGGATACCACCACGTGCCAGAGCTTCACGGAGGTGATCGTGACCGACAAGGCGGCGCCCTATGTCTTCGGCACGCGCCTTCGAGTGAACCACGACAAGATCGCCGAGATCGAGATCCTGTGGACCACGACGGGCTACTGGCTGTTCAACGCCGATTCGTACCTCAAGCATTCCTCCGAGGAGAGCTGGGGCCCCGTCCCCAAGGACAAGCGGGAGTCGCGCGACACGCTGGTCGCTGCGGCCAACGCCTATCTCGATGCCTTCCTGGAGAAGAAACTCGACCGCGTGCCCTGGGGTTTCCCGTGTGAGCGGCTGGAGGGCGGCGCCTACACGGGCAAGGGCTCCCCATCGGACAGCTGCGAAGTGGGCGTTCCGGCCGGGGTCAATATCGCCAATCGCCATTACGTCGTGGACGAGACCCTCGGCGCGGTCCAGGTGTTCTGTACCTTCGGCGCCGGAGGCCCTGGCCGCCCCGGCGGCGCGCCCGACAGCCATCTGTTCCGGCTGCAGAACGGTAAGTTGCGCTACGTGCACACGCTGACTCACTTGCTGCAGTCCAGCTTCCGGGGCAACCGCCCACCCCCGAGACCAGGGAGCCAGAAATGAGATCGCTCAAGCTGCTCCTGGTCGCGGGCTGCCTCGCCGCCGTCTCGCTCTCCGTCCAGGCGCGCGAGACCGAGCGGGAGAAGGCCAATATCCGCACGGTGGAGGCGCTCTACAGCGCAGCGCTCAACGACAAGGACTTCGCCAAGGCGCGCAGCTTCATCGGCGATCGCTATATCCAGCACAATCCCACCGCCCGCGATGGGCTCGAGGGCCTCAAGGCGTTCATCGACTTTCTCCGCGCGAAGTTCCCCGAGTCCCATAGCGACATCAAGCAAGCCTTTGCGGACGGGAACTACGTCATCCTGCACGTTCACTCGGTCCGGGTACCCGGCACGCTCGGGCGCGCGATCGTGGATATCTTTCGCCTGGAGAACGGCAAGGTCGTGGAGCACTGGGATGTCGTGCAGGACATCCCCGAGCATCCGGCGAACTCAAACACGATGTTCTGAATTGGACGCGATTCTCCCCGATACCCGCGATTCGACGTGGGCCGCCCGCGGCAGCTACCTCGGCGCGCGGCGCCTGTGCTGGGGTCTCCTGCTGGGGCTCGCGATCCTTGCGGGTCAAGTGCGAGGCGTCGAGGCTCAGAATCGAGGCTCGCTCGATGCCCTGTACGCGGATGCGCATCAGCCGGACATCTCCGGTCTGTGGCTCGTCACCGGCTATTTCACGCTGTCACCGGATCGGGCATTACCCTCCCTCAAGCCACCGTACGACACCCTTTATGCCAAGCGCATGAAGGCCTTCAATGCGGGGGCCCCGATCGATGACGTCACGGCGAATTGCTTGCCACCGGGCATGCCCCACATCATGGTCGTACCCTACCCGTTCGAGATCGTGCAAACGCCGGGGCGTGTGCTGTTCCTGTTCGAGTACTCGGGCCAGCTGCGGCGAGTCTACCTGGATGGGCGGCGCCCCTCCGATGACGATGACCCCACCTATTACGGGTTCTCGAGCGGTCATTGGGAGGGGTCCACCCTCGTCGTCGAGACGAGTCGTATCCGCGCGGAGACGCAGGACGATTTCAGCGGACTTCCACATAGCGAAGCGCTGGTCATCACCGAGCGCATCCGTCGGGTCGATCACGACACCCTGGAGGATCAGATCACGCTGACCGATCCCAAAGCCTACGCACGGCCCTTCACGGTGACCCGCCGCTACCAGCTCCATCCGACCTGGACGATCGGCGAATACGTGTGTGAAGAGAACAACCGTAATGCGAGCGGCGCGAACGGCGTGACGGGCTTTGGGGTACCGGCTCCCCCGAAGAAGAGATAGAGCTGCAGGAGAGTACAGCGATGACGCGCGCCGGGAAGTTGCAGATTTTTCTCGCGGCCGGGATCGTGGCGCTCGCACTCAGCGGCGCGCCCGCGATCGCGCATCATTCCTTCGCGATGTTCGATCAGCAGCGAACGCTGGTGCTCGAGGGCACGGTGCTGCAGTTTCAGTGGACGAATCCGCATGTGTGGATCGAGATGCAGGTCCGTGACGATCGCGGCAAATCCGCGGAGTGGGGCGTCGAATGCACGAGCGTGAACATGCTCAAGCGTCGAGGTTGGCATCACGACTCGCTCCATCCGGGTGACCGGGTGCGGCTCCTCCTGCGTCCACTCCGCGATGGGTCGCACGGCGGTCAGCTCGCGACGCTCCTCGAGGTCAACGGCACTCCCGCGAATCTGGTGAGCTACCACTGATTGCGATCGTCCGCTGACCGCACGCTGACACCGCCGGAATGCCTTCGACCGAGCAAGATCCAGAGGAAGACCGGGCGCAAGACTCGGCGCAAAGTCCGCGCGAGGACCCACGGGAGAGACTCCACGAGCGGGCGAAGCGCCGGCTCCTCGGCGCTCGATCCAGGCGGCTCTTTCTGCAGGTGGGACTGCCCTGGGGGTCCGCGCTTCTCGTGGGCCTCGTCTCGGTGTTGTACACCGACTGGAGCACGGACGCCTCCAACGCCTTTCTGGGCTGGATCGCGCACCGCCCATGGCTCGCCTTCCTGATCACCCCGGCCCTCACCGTGCTCGCGCTGTTTCTCACCCGACGCTGGTTCACGGGCAGCGAGGGCAGCGGCATTCCGCAGGTCATTGCCGCGCTCCATGCGCCGCGCGCGGCGGATAAAGATACGCTGATGCGGCGCCTTTTCGGCGTGCGCGTGATCGTTGGAAAGATCGCCGTCTCGCTCATCGGCCTGGCGGGCGGCCTCACCATCGGTCGCGAGGGGCCGACGGTGCACATCGGCGCGGCGATCATCGCGGAGACCCGGCGCTTCTACCCGCACCGCAACGCGCAGCTCGAGCGGCGCCTGCTGCTTGCGGGCGCGGCGGCGGGGCTCTCGGCTGCGTTTAACACACCGCTCGCCGGCATCATCTTCGCCATCGAGGAGCTGGCGCGGGACTTCGAGAGCCGCACGAACGGCATCATGATCACCGCCGTCGTGTTCTCGGGTCTCACTTCGCTCGCTCTCGCGGGCAACTACCTCTACTTCGGCCAGATCAACGTGCCCGGGAATCTCGGCGTCGCGTTCGTTCTGCCGGTCGTGTCGTCGGCGATGCTCTGCGGGCTCTTCGGCGCGGCGTTCAACCTGGCGCTGCTGCGGTGGCGGACTTGGATGCCGCAGTGGCTCGTCGCTCTACGCGCGCGCAGACCCTTGATTTATGCGCTGGCCATCGGACTCGCCGTGGCGGCACTCGGTGTCGGCACGCACGGTGAGACCTGGGGCAGCGGTTACGATCAGGCGCGCCATCTCCTCACCGGCACCGCGCCGCTCTCGGAGGGGTATGCCATCACCAAGTGGGGCGCCATGGTGGTGACCTACATGGCCGGCATTCCCGGCGGGCTTTTCTCGCCTTCGCTGTCGATCGGAGCGGGGCTTGCACAGTGGGTGCACGCCGCCTTTGCATGGGCGCCAATGGCGGCCGTCATCGCACTGTGCATGACGGGCTACCTCGCGGCGGTCACTCAGTCGCCGATCACGTCCTTCGTCATCGTGATGGAGATGACCAACGGTACCGGCATGGTGATCCCGATGATGGCCACCGCGCTCGTCGCCTCGCGCATCTCGGCGTTCTTCACGCCGCCCCTCTACGAGACTCTCGCCGAGAGCAACTACTTCCACGTAGCGGGCCTGCCTGCGGGAAGCTTCCTGCAAAAGAAGCCGGTGCCGCCTCCAGGCGCGTAAACCGCCTCGGCGCGCTCGAGTGCCCACGGTCACGGCGTAGCTCTTCGCACTCATCGGACCGCCGGCCATCGCGGGGGAGATCAAGCTCGGGGTGCTCGCCGGGCCTGCGGACGCAGTCCCACCAGGACTCCCACCCGCCGTCACGAGCTTATTCCCGTCCGGAACAAACTGACCATCGTGTGCGACAGCTGTTCCCGCTACTATGTGCCGGATGACGCGGACCCGCGGAGCCACGCGGGAGCGTCCGGAGGGGGCCGTGATGGGTCGATTCGCCGTGTGGAGCGCGTCCGCGATCGCAGCACTGTTCGGGCTGAGCGCGCCTGTCTGGGCGCAGCAGGTTGCCGACCCCGGCTTCAAGAGCGTGGGACGCGGGTGGCCGCTCGCCGCCGACGCGCGGAAGGCCGACTACGTCGGTCCGACGATCGTCCGGCGCTTCGGGCCCCTGAGTGGGCCGGGGCCGAATGCCCCTCAGGGAACGTTCATCGGCTCGGCACGCGATGGCAAGGTACCGCCCGGCATCGCTCCCCTTCCGGTAGATGTCTTCACGACCAAGGACTTCTACAAGGACCAGGCCCTCTGGAGCGATCCGCGTTACTTCCGGTGCAACAGCCCCGACGCCCTGGAGAACGAGTGGGGAGCGGTCGGCACACGGCTCATCGGCCCGGCCGGCCCGGCGACTGCGGCCTGGGGCCGCTGCGATCGCGACTATCCGCGGGCGGCCATCGTGAGCCCGTATCCCTTCAAGACGGCGCAAGAGCATTACGAGGCGCTGCTCGCCGAGACGCGCAGCCGCGGAGGCCCTACCGAGCACACCTACGCAACGGTCCCGGGCGAATGGACGGGGCGCTACATGCAGCCCGGATTCACGCCGGGCAATGCGTACTGGTACCGCATGACGTACAACCAGGTGTCGACCATCCTGTCGCTCCTCACTCCCCAGTACCAGCAGTACATGGTGCAGCAGGAATATCACGAAGCCCACAATCAGCCGGAGTGGCCCTCCCAGTACTGCTGGCCCGAAGGCTTCATGCGTCGCTGGGCGCCACCCGCGACCTGGGAATGGGACATCACGGTCACCCCCTCGCTCGTGCAGATCCTCGCGGGCGTCGCCGACAACTTCATCACGAACATCCACATCGGACGCCAGTTCGACTTGAGCGGCGGCGTCCCGCACCTCGGCCCCGAGGTGCCGCGCTGGTACGGGGAGACGATCGGCTTCTGGGATCACGACACGCTCATCACCTGGACCTCGAACATCCAGGGCTGGTACGCGCACAGTGCGTTCGAGTTCTCGAACAAGATGCAGACCATCGAGATCTACACGCCGATCCACGATGCGCAGGGCAAGTTCATCGGCCTCAATCACGAGGCGATCTTCTACGATCCCGACGCTCTCGTGCAGCCCATCCGCATCGTCCGCAATTACGTCAAGTTGAGCGGTTACGACAAGGGTGACCCCTACCCGTTCATCGAGTGCATCCCGACCATCTACCCGGTCAACGGCGTCGCGACGCCGGTGAGGCCCGGGGAAGTGATCCAGTACAAGGTGCCCGATATGTACGGCCGCCCCTGGGCGCAGCAGTGGGAGGATAATTTCGAGAAGGGCATGCAGAGGCCGAAGCCGAAAGACATCTTCACCTTTCAATGAGCCTGCCCTGAGCTTTCAACGACCGGAGACAGACGCATGTCGAGAATGAGTTCCCCAGCCGCCGGAGCGGCGCTCGTGGCCGCGGCCACCGCGGCTCTCGTCGCCGCGGTACCCGCGCGAGCCCATCATTCCTTCGGCTCGTACAACATGGCGGTGACCAGGGTCGTCACGGGCGTCGTCACGCGCGTGAATCCCGACGCCAACCATCTGCAGATCTTCTTCGCGCCGATGGCCGAGAATCGCAAGAACGTGCTGCGCGATGCGCAGGGCAATCCGCTCATCTGGGCGGTCGAGATGGGCGGCTCCGCGCAGATGGCTCGGGAAGGCGTCACCGTGAACTCGTTCCCGCCGGGCACGGTGTTCAGCATCAGTCTGCATCCGCTGCGCACCTCGGACTCCGTCGGCACCGCCGGCCCGACCGGCGCCATCTTCAGATGCCCCTGGCGCAAGCCGCCGCCGCCCGGCGAGAACTGCGATTCAGTTCCAGGGTCGGTCGAGATCGGCAGGGGCGGGCTGCTGAAGCCGACGGGTTGACCGGCGTGCAGGGTTCCATCGGCGTGCTGCAGGGATCGATCGGCGTGCACGGGTTCGCTGGCTGGCTGGAAGCGACCTCCGCCAGCGACGCGATCAAGTCCGCGAGCTGGGTGATCCCGCTCCTGCAATCGATTCACATCCTGACGATCGGCATCGTCTTCATCTCCTTCCTGATGATCGTGCTGCGCGTCCTCGGCGTGATGCGCACGGACGAGCCTGTCGACGCCGTGTGGACGCGCTTCGCGCCGTGGATGTGGTCGGGTCTCGTCGTGATGGCCGCGACCGGAATCACGCTGGTCGTCGGCGAGCCGGAGCGCGAGTTCGGCACCGTCTCGTTCTGGCTGAAGATGCTGCTCGTCGCGATCGGCGTGACGGGCACGGCGCTCTACGGGCGATCACTCAGGTCCGCGGCGGCCGGCGCGTCCACCGTGTTCCCCGTGTCCGCCAAAGCTGCATCCGTTCTGATGGTGATCCTGTGGATTGCGGTCATTTTTCTCGGGCGAGCCATCGCGTACGACAAGCAGGTCTGGGGCGCACTGTCACCGCATGCCTGAGCTTTGCAATGCCCGTCTGAGCTTCGCCCCGCGCGCCTGAGCTTTCTTCTACACGCTCGCCCTCCCCGCCCATCGGCCAACGCATGGACTTCCCCGCACTGATTCAGAGTATCCAGGCTTCCCCCCCGGCCCAGTGGATGCGCACGTCCCTCGCCGCCATGCCGGTCGTCGAGGCCATCCACGTGCTCGCGGGGGCGACCGTTTTCGGCACCATACTCATCGTCGATCTGAGGTTGCTCGGCTTCCCCGACACGCGGCGCCCGGTCACGCGCGTGTGCAGCGAGATGCTGCGACTCACCTGGATCGCGTTCGCCGTGTCGCTCACCGCGGGCGCGCTCATGTTCGCCGCGAACGCACACACCTACATCGGCAACACCGCGTTCAGGTTGAAAATGCTGGCGCTGCTCGGAGCCGGGGTGAACATGGCGCTATTCCATGGTTTCACTTTTCGCAACGTGAAGTCGTGGGACCAGAACGCACCCGTGCCGCTTGCGGCGCGTATCGCCGGCGCCATGTCCATCCTGCTCTGGGTGAGCGTGATCTTCCTCGCGCGCTGGATCGGGTTCACGAAGGGCTTTGATTTCCAAGTCCCGGTGAACCCGCACATCGATTTTCAGTTTTGATCGGGCGCGCCTCGGCGCTGAATCTTGCAACCGCACCACCCTAACGAAAGCTCAATTCTCCCGCATTGCCGCTGCGATCGAGATCCGCGAAGCTTGCCTCGCGGCAAAGACTCCCGCGGCAGAGGCGATTCCGAGTGCAAAAAGCACTCCGATCAGGACGATCCTGGGCCCGACCTCGAGTCCGAATGTGATGTGCAAGAGCGTGCCTGTGGCGACCATAGTACTGATCCTCGCACCGTCAAGTAAGAACCAGACGGCAAACGCGCCCAGCAGCGCTCCCGCGCACCCGAGGATCAGCGCCTCGATGACGACCGACGCGACGACGGATGTCCCTCCGAATCCGATGGCCCGCAACGTCGCGATTTCCGTCTTTCGTGCTCTCACGGCCGAGAACATCGTATTGAGCGCGCCAAAGACCGCCCCGAAGGCCATGATGATCCCGAGACCATAAGCGGTGATCTCGAGCAACCTCGATATCGGATGGGATATCGTCGCGTAGTACTCATCCTCGCGTTGCGGCTTGACGGAGAGTGTGGGGTTTGAAGCGAGTGCGGCGCTGAAGCGCGCGAAGTCCAGCGGACTTGCGAGCCGCACGGTCACGCTATTGAACTCGTTGCGATGATAGGCGCTCATGAGCGACGAGGCGTCGGTGAGAATCTCTGATTCATACGAGCCGCCATCGCTCGAATAGATTCCAACGATCTTCCAGTTCCCGTCTGGGAAAGGGATGCTGGATCCGACCGACAGTCCACCGAGCCGCTGTTCGATGGCGCGACCGACGATCACTTCCTGGCGACCCGGCTCGAAGAGCCGTCCGGCGACGAGCTGGATTTCTGGCCGCAGTGCGAGCACCTCCTGGCCGACGCCGCGGACCGTGATGTAGGCATCCCGGCCCGTATGGGAATCCGTGAATGCAATGGAGACGAGCGCTTCCGCGGAAGCAATCGGCAAGCCGGTCGCACTATGCACTACGCCCGGTGCATCCATGATCATCGCGACGCTCGTACGCGAAATCCCGCTCGATACCTCGTTCATGCCCCCGAGAACGATGGCGCGGTCGGGACTCCCACTCTTTGCCGCCGCTCGCGTAAACCCCGTCGCGATGGCTAGTGCTGCTATAAGGACTGCGGCAGTCGTCGCTGTCCCGATCACAACGATCAGCGAAGTTCCGAGTCTCCGCGGGATAGTCTCCAGCGCGACGGTCGTAACGGCACTGATCTGTCTCAGGGTGTTCACGCGCGCACCCTCAGTGCATCCACGACCTCGAGCCGTTTGACATCCCAGGCTGGAATCGCGGCGGCAACGAGCGTGAGGACCAAGGCGAAACCCACTCCAGCCAGTATGGTGCCGGCTGAGAGCACATTGGTCGTCGCAAGGAAGCCGCTGATTTCTCCGAGCGCGGACCCAACGAAATGAAAGACCACCGCCGCTAGGGTGAGGCCAATGACCGCAGCAGAGAGACAGAGCGCAAGCGCTTCCAGTCCGATCAGTACGAGCAACCGGATGTCTGAATAGCCGAGCGTTTTCAGCACGGCCAATTCCGACGTACGCTCTCGGATCGACTCGAACACGATATTGGCCGTGAGGAAGATCATCGCGAAGAAGACTGCGATGATGACGCTGTCTGTGAGCCATCTCACGTCGCCAATCTCCGAGACGCCTTGGGCGGCGAATTCGCTTTCTTGCTGGGAGAGCGTGGGCGCGGGGGAGTTCGCAAATAGCTTGTCTATGGAGCGTCCGGCGGAGACGGCTCGGCGCGGATCGGCTACATGGACATAGAACCACGCAACAGTGCCGCGGCCGAGTTCCCGAACCGCATCAAAGTACGTGTAGTTGATGACAGCGAAGGGAGCCTGTGCAGGGTTGCTCGGACAGGTCACGATGCCGACGATATCGAAAGTCCAACGGTCATGTCCGTTGATCAGGCTTATCTGGTCGCCCACCTTCCAGCCAAATCGCTTCGCGACCGTGTCGAGCACTATGATGCCCGTCCGCGTGTGGATCAGCCGATCGAGAGCCACGGCCGACGTCTGATACTCATCCAGAACGGAAAAGAAGCGCGGCGGTGAGGTGGCGAGGACCATGAGCGACTGTTTCGGATCGCGGTAGTAGGCCGGAAGTAAATCGAGCCACGTCACCTGCTCCACCCCTGGAATCCGCTCGATCCGGCTCAGGTAGGCGAGCGGTATCGCGTTGCCGAACCGCCCGCTAACCATCAGCCGGTTGGCGTGGCTTCGAGCCGACGCTGCACCGAATGCCGTGTTCACACTCTGCAGCAAGCCGAATAGAAGAAAACCCGCCGCGAGGGAGACAACGGTGAAGATCGTGCGCTCCGGCCTGCGCCACAGCTCCGCCCGGACGAGCGTCCAAAGACTCATCTGCCTCTCGCGTGCCGCGAGCGGTGCGACACTAAGGTTGTGGCGTGTCTACAGGCCCAGATCGACGCGCGCCTCGCAAGAGCCTCCGCTGTATTCGGCCGCTCAGGAACTCGCCCGTCAGGGACTCTTGGGCTCCGACGGCTCATAGACCGGCGTGACGCCCGTGAAGAGGGGCTTGCCGTTGGCATCCCGGATCACGGTCGCATAAGCGATGCCCGGGAAGTGGCGTGCCCTGGCCCCCTTGACGCTGACGCGATCACCCGGCTTCAAGGCATTCCGCCTCCACCCCCTCCGCATCAGGGTCATCGGGCTCGGCAGCTCGAAGTTCCAGTTGACGGTTTTGCCTTGCGCATCGACCACATCGACGTACAGCCGTGCGTGCGGGCTCCTCCAATCGAGATTGGTGACACTGCCCTGCACCTCGACGACCGATCTGAAATCGAATTCCGACTGGGAATGATGCGCCCACGCCGCTGACGCCAGTGCGAAGGAAAGTCCGGCAACGATGAGCCAGTGGGACGGATGTTTCGGCATGATGGGTGTGACTCCGGAGATAGATCTACTCACGGTCATCCGCTTGCGGCTCACCTGTAGAGCTTCACGTCCTGCTCGTTGTCCAGGCAGATCTCCTCGAGCATCTGGGTATCCGCCTGCAGGGCCATCTCGATCGTGACCGACCAGGGTCGCGTGTAGGCCTTGGGGTCGTTCACCGAGATCTCGACCTTCATGAGACCGAAGTTGACTCGCTTCAACCGCTCGGTGACGCGTGCCGATTCCGTGATGGGACTTCCCTGTATATCGAGCCACATGTCATCCCGGATCCCGTTGGTCTCGATGACCAGGGTGTCCCCTTCCCAGTGCCCGGTCGAGTACCCATTCCAGGTGGGATTCGGGTCCACCGGCAGGGGCCGGCCATCCAGGTACACTTCTCTGTAAGCCGCATTGAATTCATGCAGCATGACCATCTCTTGGGGTGTTTGAATGATCTTGGTGTGCTGAGGCAGCGTCCACGCGCGCGGGTAGTTCGGGGGCTTGCAGTAAGTGTGCGGATCGTCCCTGCCGCCATTGGCGCGCCTTTTCACCATCTGCTGCTTCGACCACTCCGTGTAGGGCAGGCCCCCGGGCATGTTGATGCCCATATTGATCTGCACGCGCGACATGCGCTCTTCCTGAATGCAATCCTTCTCCCTGCAGTAGTCCTTGGGGGGAACGTTCGCAAACCATATTCCGGAGAAGTCCGGCTTGCCGTCGGGCATGCGCGGAGCCGGCGCCTTCATATCCGGCGCTCCGCTGGCAGTCCGCGGAATCCCCGGTGTGGGATACCCGAGCCACTGAGCGAGACCCATCGCAGGGCTCGAGCACACAATCAGGATCCCGAGCGAGCGCCAAACCAAGCCTAGCCGAGAGCCCGCACGCGGGCGTCGCCGTGGGTTCGTGGACTGCATGAGCTTTGTCGTCCCCCCTGCCGTTTAGCTTACACCATGCAATCGGGGATACGCGGATACGCCTGCGGGTCCGCTTTCGCCAGCGGGTAGCGGGAGTCGAACGCATCGAGATCTGCCAATAGATCAGCGCGTTAGGCTATCTCGCCCGGTAGGTGATGTGGCGCCCCACCGGGTTTGCGATTATCGTAGGGGAGCTTCGCATTGCGATTCGTTTACACCCCGGCCGCGGAGACTCACATGTCCCAGACGGATGCAAAGGACTCGAAGGATCCCTCTCAGACCCTGAGCGATGCGGATATCTCGACCGAGCGCGTGGTGAGGCGGCGGTCGTTCCTCAGCCAGACCGGACTGCTGGTCGGCGGCGCGCTCGCAGTCGTTGCAGGCGTGCGCGCGGTTGCAGCCACGGATGATGATCCGGACAAGGACGGCGACGATCCGGTCTCTTCCAAGCCGAGCGACCCCGACAAGAAAAAGAAGAAGCCCAAAGCCAAGCACACGGATCCGGATGCGAAGCGGTCCACGGACCCGGACGCCAAGAAGGCCACTGATCCGGACGCGCACAAGTCCCGCCCGACCGATCCGGACAGGGCCTAGGACCCCAGCCACTCGTAGGAGCGCGGCATCGACATCGCGCGCCACGCCGGCGGGCTCGCCTGGCTGCTCGATCCCATCCAGCCTTTCGAGTTCCTGCGCGATTCCTGGGAGCAGCACCCGCTGGTCGTGCGGCGGTCGAGGCCGGAATACTTCCGTGAGTTGCTGACGCTCGACGACGTCGATCGCGTCCTCACCACACTCGATCGCCGGTATCCCGATGTGCTGGTCAAGCGCGCGGGTCGCGACATCGTCGCGGCAGATTACACAATCGATGGCTCGACGCTCGATGTCGCGAGGCTCTACCAGTTGTTCGAAGAGGGCGCGACACTCACGCTCGCCTTCCTGGATACCGTGCTGCCCGGCCTCGAGCGGTTCTGTCGCGAAGTCGAGGTCGAGCTGAGCATGCCGCTGCAGGCGAACGTGTATCTCACACCGCCGAACGAGCAGGGCGCGAACGTCCATTATGACACTCACGACGTATTTGTCTTGCAGATATCGGGCTCGAAGCAGTGGACGATCTACGATACGCCTCTGCCGTTGCCGCTCTCCGGTCAGGCATACAACTCGGACGTCCATCGTCCCGGTGCACCGACCCACCAATTCGAGCTCGGTGCAGGCGATGTCGTGTACATCCCGCGGGGGTGGCTACACCAGGCACGGACCACGAGCACCACGTCGCTGCACATCACCTTGGGAGTGCTGCGCTATACCTGGGCTGATTTGTTGCTCGAGCTCGTGTCGCGCGTGGCTCTCGAGGAACCCGCGTTCCGCAAGGCGCTGCCGGTCGGGTTCGCACGCCAGGGCTTCGATCGTACGGCGGCCAGGGAAACGCTGCGAGGGCTCCTGCTCGAGCTCCATGCGCGAGCGGATGCGGATGCAGCGCTGGATCATTTCGTCGAGCGGTTCATTGCCGATTGTCCGCCGCTGCTGCGCGGGCAGATGCGGCAGCTCGATGCGCTCGCGACCCTGACGGTAGAGACCGTTCTCGGCGCTCGTCCCGGCCTCGTGCATCGGCTGCGTCGTGACGACGCCAAGGTCGTCGTCGAGCTCCATGGGCGTCGCGTCACCTTTCCTGCCCACGCCGGCGAAGCGGTCGCCTTCGCGTTGGCGCATCCGCGCTATACCCTTCACGAGCTGCCGGGAGGCCTCGATGCGACCGGACGGCTTGCGCTCGGGCGCCGGCTGATTCGGGAGGGGCTCGTGTGGATCCCGCCATCGTCGTAGCACCGGTTCGCCATGCAGGCGCAGTGCCCTGTCGCGGCTTGCCCGGAGCAGCCCCGGAGTAGAGCTCAACGCGCCAAGCGCTTCGCTCCCGTGTCCCAGTTCGGATTGGTGCACAGTCCGCACTTGGGACCCACGAACATCGCGCTCGCCTTCCCGTCCCCCTTGAGCTGCCACAACGCCCAGTCGGTTGCGACATTCGCAAATTCACCGCCGCCCGGCTGCGCCACCGTCCCGGCATGGCCGGCGCCGTGCAGTGAGCCGTAGAAGGCCGGCA
>JASHYG010000156.1 GCA_030043215.1 Gammaproteobacteria bacterium | reverse complement strand
CTTCACCGACTACCGGCATTTCTCCCCGACGCTCATGAGCTACGTGATGACCGCGCTCGGCATCGCCTCCGCGCTGTCCGCGTTCGTGGTGCCTGCGCTCTCCGACCGCCTGGGCCGCAAGCCGGTGATGGTCGCCTTCTGCCTGCTCGGCGCCGTGTCCCCGCTCGCCGCGCTCTACTATCAGGGCTCGCCGTTCGTCATGGGCGTGCTGATGTTCATCGGCTGGTTCGGGACCGGCACCTTCCCGCTGTTCATGGGCGTCATTCCGGGCGAGACCATCTCGCGCCGCTACGCGGCGACGGCCATGGGCCTCGTCGTGTGCGCCGGCGAGATCGGTGGCGGCTCGGGCATCACGACGCTCGCGGGAACGCTTGCCGATGTGTGGAACCTCGCGACCCCGGTGCTGATCGAGGCGACGTGCGCTCTCATCGGCGGACTGATCTGTTTCCTCCTCATCGAGACCGCACCCGTGAAGGTGAGCGCCGCGGCAGCGCGACTGGCCGGCGCGAAGATTGCTACGGAATGAAGCAGCGTATATATTGCGCGCGCCGGCGCGGAGGCTCGCCCCGGCCGGCACATGTTCGGGTCACAAGAAGGGTCCTGATGGACGCTCGATCCAGTAACGCTCCGTCCGAGTGCCACAGTAGTCGCTCTACCGTGGCCGCAGGCGGATACGTCGCCTGGGAGAATCGTGACCCCGGAGTGCTGCTCCTCTAGCGCACTCCAGCCTCGCGCCTCCCCGGTCGGCATGACCGATTGAGAACAGAAGGAGGCGCGGAATGACTACCGCAATCCTCGATTCCGGCGCCACTGCGGCGCTCGACGAAGCGCACACCGGCGATATCCGCGGCGCTCTCGGCACCATCCGCCGGGACGACGTGGCGGCGCGCAGCAGCTGGCGCGCGCGGCTCGCGACGCTGCTCGCCATCGTCGGTCCCGGCCTCATCGTCATGGTCGGCGACAACGATGCGGGCGCGTTCGGGACCTATACCCAGGCGGGCCAGGACTACGGAACGACGCTCCTGTGGACGCTGCTCCTGCTCGTTCCGGTGCTGTACGTCAATCAGGAGATGGTCGTGCGGCTCGGGGTGGTCACGCGCGTCGGGCACGCGCGGCTGATCCTCGAGCGCTTCGGGCGGTTCTGGGGCGCCTTCAGCGTGATCGACCTCTTTCTGCTCAACGCCCTGACCATCGTGACCGAGTTCATCGGCATCAGCCTCGCGCTCGGCTACCTCGGCGTGCCGAGGGAGGCCGGCGTGCTCGCCGCCGCGGGGATCATCATTGCGGCGGCCGGGACGGGCGACTTCCGCAGGTTCGAGCAGGTCTCGCTGCTGCTCGTTGTCGGGAGCCTCCTGCTCGTGCCCGTCCTGCTGTGGGTGCACCCGCCCGCCGCTCAGGTCGCCCATGACCTAGTCACGCCGCGGCTCCCCGCTCACGGCCGGTTGAGCGAGGTGATGCTGCTGATCATCGCGATCGTGGGCACGACCGTCGCGCCCTGGCAGCTGTTCTTTCAGCAGAGCTACATCATCGACAAGCGCATTACCCAGCGCTTCATGCGCTACGCGCGCGCTGATCTATGGATCGGCATCGCGCTGGTCGTCATCGGCGCGGTGGCGATGATCGCATTCACTGCGCAGGCGTTCGCAGGTCGCCCCGAAGTCGGACATTTCACGGACGCAGGCGCCGTCGCAGTGGGGCTCGGACGATATGCCGGCCACGCTGCCGGGGTGTGCTTCGCGCTGGCGCTGATCGACGCCAGCATCATTGGAGCGATGGCGGTGTCGCTGTCGACTGCGTACGCCATCGGGGACGTGCTCTCGCTGCGGCACTCCCTGCACCGCAAGCCGCGCGATGCGAAGGCATTCTACACCGTCTACGCCGGCCTGGTGGCGCTCGCCGCCGCGCTGGTCCTCGCGCCGGGCACACCGCTCGGCCTGCTCACCAACGCGGTGCAGACCCTGGCGGGCGTGCTGCTGCCGAGCGCCACGGTCTTCCTGCTCCTGCTGTGCAACGACCGCGCCGTGCTGGGGCCGCACACGAACGGCTCGGCGCTCAACCTCTTGACCGGCGCGATCATTGCCGCGCTGGTCGCGCTGTCGCTGATTCTCACCGCCGCGGTCATCTTTCCGAATTTGAGCTTGAGCGCGATGCTCGGTCTGCGGTCTGCGGGCGGGCACGGAGGGATCGGAATCGCCGGAATCGTGTTGGCCGGGGTCCTCGCCGGGGGAATCGCGATCGGCGCAGCTCTCTACCTGCGCCGGCTGCGGCAGCGCAACGGTTTGTCCCCGACGCCGGTCCCCCCGTTGGCCCCGGTCCTGCGGTTGGCGCCGGCCTCGCACACCGCCCCGGCGGATTGGCAGATGCCGCCGCTCGCCGAGCTGCCGCCCCTGCGTATGACCGCGGCCACGCGGCTGTGGATGATCGTGCTGCGCGGATACCTGTTGATCGCCGCGGGACTAGTGCTCGTGCGTATCGTCGAGCTCGCCGTCGGCGGCCAGGGGGGTTAGCGGCCGAAGCAATGCCGGCGCCGTCAAGCCGGGACACGAGTCGATGAGGCCGCGCTCACGCGCGCCGCGGGAACCGGCCGCTACTCGACTGGATTGAATGCCAGGTCGCAGCGAGGGATACTGCTCGAGGCTCGAGGGAGGGGCTGCTCGAGGCGCCTTGCGAACTACTCGCAGAACTGCACTTCGTGCCATGAGACCGTCCAGGCTCGTGATCGCCGTGCTTGCGCTGCTTCCCGCTGGCCTCGCGGGCGGCGCTGGATCGCCAGCCGGTACGGGCGCGCCACCTGGCATGACCCGGGACTCGCTCGAGCAGTTGCCGGACTTTAGCGGCTGGTGGGGGGTGATAATGGCCCCGGGCGGTCCGGGCAAGCCGCCAGCCAAACGGCCATCCCCACCACTCAAACCGGAAATCCTGGCTCACCGTCAGCAGATCTCGGCGAAGCTCCGCGCGGGCGTGGATCCCACCGAGATTGTCGGCAAGCGACCCATAGTCTTTTGCGGACCGCGTGCTTTTACCGGCTCCAACGGGGGCGTCGATGGTGACTTCGAGTTCCTGTTCACGCCGAGACGCGTGACGATCACCAGCGAGCTGGGCTTGATCCGCCGCATCCCGCTCGACGGCCGGCCGCTGCCCGCCCACCCGCCGGAAACCAACTCCGGAACGTCCACGGGGCACTG
>JASHYG010000155.1 GCA_030043215.1 Gammaproteobacteria bacterium | reverse complement strand
TTCGTCGCCGACGAGGTGCTCGCGAAGCATGATGAGAAGTACATGCCGCCGGAGATGGCAAAGGAGATCAAGGCGGAGCACGGCGGGGTGATGCCTTTCGGCACTGCGGGGGACACCTTGCACACGCCGACGCAGGCTCCGCCCGGCTCGGCCCCGTCCGGACAGGCTTCGCCCGCGCAGGCGCCCGCCGCCGAGGGTCCGCCTCAAGCTTCCACTCGATTGCCCGGGGGACTGTAGATGCTTCCAGAGCTCGGCCATTTCGCGCTGATCCTCGCGATGCTGCTCGCGTTCCTGCAGGCCCTGTTCGGCATCGCAGGACCCGCGCTCAATCGCGAGCGCTGGGTCGCCGCGACGGTGCCGGCCGTCGCCGGCCAGTTCGTCATGGTCGCCACCGCGGTGGGCTGCCTCATCGTCTCCTTCGTCAACTTCGATTTCTCCGTGCGCTACGTCGCCGAGAACTCGAACTCCGCCTTGCCGCTCTTCTATCGCATCGCGGCGCTCTGGGGCGCGCACGAGGGCTCGCTGCTGCTCTGGATCATCATCCTCGCCCTCTGGACGGTCGCCGTGACGGTCGGCACGTCTCGCCTGCCCAAGCATTTCTCGGCGCGCGTGCTCGGCGTGCTCGGCTTCATCAGCTTCGGGTTCCTGCTGTTCACGCTCCTCACCTCGAATCCCTTCCTGAGGCTCGAGCCGCCCCCGCCGGATGGCGTCGACTTGAATCCGCTCTTGCAGGACCCGGGGCTCACCTTCCACCCACCGGTCCTGTACACGGGATACGTCGGCCTCGCGGTCGCCTTTGCATTCGCCTGCGCGGCGATGCTCGAAGGCCGCACGGACCCGGTCTGGGCGCGCTGGACGCGGCCGTGGGCCATTGCGGCCTGGGCTTTCCTCACCTGGGGGATCACGGCCGGGAGCTGGTGGTCGTACTACACGCTCGGATGGGGCGGGTACTGGGCGTGGGACCCGGTCGAGAACGCTTCCTTCATGCCGTGGCTCGTCGGCACCGCGCTGATCCACTCGCTCGCTGTCACGGACAAGCGGGGCCTGTTCAAGAGCTGGACGCTGCTGCTCTCCCTCGTCGGATTCTCGTTGAGCCTCATCGGCACCTTCCTCGTCCGCTCGGGTGTGACCGTCTCGGTGCATTCCTTCGCGGCCGATCCCACGCGTGGCATGGCGATCCTCATCTTTCTCTGCGTCGCGATTGGATGCGCGCTCGCGCTGTACGCGTGGCGTGCACCGACGCTCAGATCGAGCGGCGGCTTCGAGCTCACCGCTCGGGAGTCGTTCCTGCTCTTCAACAACATCCTGCTCGTGATCGCTGCGGCAACGGTGTTCGCCGGAACCATCGCGCCGCTCATCGCGGGTGCGCTCGGGCAGCGCCCGCTCTCCGTGGGAGCTCCGTACTTCCGTCCCACGTTCCTGCTGCCGATCCTGCCTCTGCTCGCGCTGCTTTCCATCGGCATCCATGCGAACTGGAAGCGGGGACGGGTCGCCGATAGCCGGCGGGCTCTGCTCGTGACGGCCGCGCTCGCCTGCGCCTTCGCGCTCGCCGTGGTGCTCGGCGCGTACTCGGGGCAGCACTTCCTCGCGGTCGTGGGTCTCGTGCTCGGCGCGTGGATCATCCTGTCGTCGGCGGTGGATCCGATCGATCGCCTGCGGCGCAGGCTCACCCTGTCGCGCGGCGTGCTCGGCATGACTCTCGCGCACGTCGGACTCGGCGTGGCGGTCATCGCCCTCTCGGTCGTGGAGCCCTACACGGTCGAGCGCGACATCGCGCTTGGCGATGGACAGAGCGCGCACGTCGGCGCGTATGACTTTCGCCTGGTCGGCACCCGGGACATCGATGGCCCGAATTACAGCGCGACGCGCGCGGAGGTCGTCGTGAGCCGCAACGGCCGGACCATCACGACGCTGTTCCCCGAGAAGCGCGAGTACTGGGTGCGGCAGCAGGAGGGCACCAAGGCCGGCATCAAGAACGAATATGGGACCGACCTGTTCGTCGCGCTGGGCGACGACCTCGGCGCCGGACGCTGGAGCATGCGAGCCCAGGTCCGCCCGCTCATCACTTTCCTGTGGCTCGGCCCGGTGCTGATGGCTCTCGGCGGGTTCTGCGCGGTCACGGACCGCCGCTATCGTCTTGCGCGTGCGGCAGCGGACGCTCCGCAGCCGATCGGCCCGGGCGTAAAGGAGAGGACCGCTTGAGCGACAAGGCACGCGTCCTTCGGTTTCTCATCCCGCTCGCGGCGTTCGTGCTGATCGGCATCGTGTTCGCGGTGGGCGTCAAGCACTCCCCGGAGGTGGGCGACATCCCCTCGCCCCTGGTCGGCAAGTCCGCGCCTGCGTGGAATCTCCCGGTCCTCGACGCCACCGGACGGACCTTCGGGTCGCAGGATCTGCGCGGCCGGTGGTACGTGGTCAACGTCTGGGGCAGCTGGTGCTTTGCGTGCAGCGACGAGCACAAGACGCTGCTCGACATCGCGCGGCACGCTTCCGTCCCGATCATCGGGGTCGACTGGTTGGACGACGATGCGCAGGCGGCCGACTATCTCACCAAGCTCGGCAATCCGTACGCGACCGTCGCGACCGACCACGATGGCCACTTCGCCATCGACTGGGGCGTCTACAAGGCTCCGGAGACCTTCCTGGTGAACCCGGCCGGAGTCGTGGTCTTCAAGCAGATCGGAGAGATGACTCCTCAGGCTTGGCAGAAGGAGTTCGCCGCGCGCCTGCCCCCGCAGCTCGCGGGGAGGACATCGTGATGCGCGCCCGGCTGCTCGGACCGTGCGCTTGCGCGCTCGCGCTCCTGCTGCTCGCGGCGCTTCCTGCGCACGCCGTCGATACCACCCGGATGCCGACTCCCGCGCTCGAGGCGCGCTACCTCACGCTCACTCACGAGTTCCGCTGTCCGGTGTGCGAGGATGAGAGCCTCGCGGACTCGGACGAGGCGTACGCGGGTGAGATCCGGACTCAGATCCGCCAGATGCTGCTCGCCGGCCAATCGGACGGCCAGATCCGGGACTACTTGGTGTCGCGGTACAGCGAGTTCATCACGTTCAAGCCGGAGTACTCCCTGCGCAATGCGTGGCTGTGGCTCGCTCCGGTCGTGCTGCTCCTCGTCGGCATTCTCGTCGCCGTGCGGATCATCCGCGCCCGCGCGGCGCTCGTCGATCAGGACGTGGAGCCCGTCGAGGACGATCTGATCGCGGACCCCCGAATGAGCCCGGCCGGCAAGAGCGCAGTTCCCCGATGATCACTTTCGTCATCCTCGCCGCCGCGCTGACTCTCGCTGCAGCCGCGGCCATCGCCGTACCGCTGCTCCGGCGGAATCCCGGGATGGCGCAGGCGCCGTGGACCGCCGTCGGCGTGATCGCGCTGCTCGCCGTCGGGGCCACATCGCTCTACGTCGCGCGCAGCAACTGGTCGTGGTCGAAGGCCGCGGCGGCCGAGAGCCCCTCCGAGACTGTGGTGAGCACGCTCGCGCGCCGAGTTTGGCACCATCCGGACGACCTCCAGGGCTGGGTGATGCTCGGCCGCTCGTACATGGATCTGCAACAAACGCCGCTCGCCGTCCGTGCGTACGAGCATGCGAACCAGATCGCCGGGGGCCGCAACGCCGACGTGCTGCTGGGTCTCGCCGAGGCGCTGTCCGTCGAGGACGAATCCGAGTTGACCGGCCGGGCCGGCCGGCTGATCGAGCAGGCGCTCGCGCTCGAGCCGCATTCCGCCGAGGCGCTGTTCTTCGGGGCCGCTGCCGCGGTGCATCGCGGCGACCTGCCTCTCGCGCGGACGCGCCTGACGGCGCTGCTCGCGCTCGATCCTCCGGATTCGGTCAAGCCGGTCATCGAGCAGCAGATCGCGGCCATCGATCAAAGGCTGGCGGATGGAGGCTCCGGCGCGGCAGGGGATCACGCGGCGCCGAGCGCGGCGGTCCGCGTCAACGTCGCTCTCTCCCCGAAGCTGCGGAGCGCGCACACGCAGGGCGCGCCGCTCTTCGTCTTCGTGCGTGATCCCAAGCAGCCGGGACCGCCTCTTGCCGTCAAGCGGCTCGAGACACGGTTTCCGCAGACCGTGGAGCTCACTTCGGCGGACGCGATGATCAGCGGCCACGGGATCGTCCCCGGCCAGGACGTGGAGGTCGTGGCACGCATCTCGCGGTCCGGCAGCCCGACCGCACAGAAAGGTGATCCTTTCGGAGAGGTGGCTTATCGTGTAGGGCGCGACGGCATCGTCAATGTGGTCATCGACCGCTTGACGCCTTAGGCTAGGACGATTGAACAAACGGAGTTCCGGTGTAGTCTAACTCCCTGCAACCAGCTCGCGCGGGGCGCGCGGACGGCATGCGTCTTGCTGCTTCGCAACGCGCTTCAATCGACTACGAGGAGTCAAGCTCATGGCACAAGGAAGGACTCAGGAAGGTCGCACTTCCAATCGCGGATTCGCTTCGATGGATCAGCAGCGCCAGCGGCAGATCGCGAGCATGGGCGGCAAGGCCGTCCCCGACTCGAAGCGCAGTTTCTCGCAGAACCGGCAGCTCGCGGCGCAGGCCGGACGCAAGGGCGGCCAGAGCGTCCCGGGTGAGAAGCGCAGTTTCTCGCAGAACCGGCAGCTCGCGGCGCAGGCCGGACGCAAGGGTGGCCAGAGCGTCCCCGACTCGAAGCGCAGTTTCTCGCAGAACCCCGGGCTCGCGGCCGAGGCGGGGCGCAAAGGCGGTCAGGCGAGCCACGCCGGGGGCTCGGATGGCGCTCCGGGAGCCCCTGGGGAGCGCTCCGTAACGCGCCAGGCGAGCACGGAGCACTGACCCCGCGGCCGCAGCGGGGCGGAGGGAACCGCCTTCACCGAACGGGCGTTACCGAACACATGGACGGCCTCGGCCCCATTCCCCGGGGTGGAGGAGGATGCAGTGTCGGCAGACAGGCGTGCGTCGAATCGCGGATTCGCATCGATGGACGAGGAGGAGCAGCGGCGTATCGCGAGCAAGGGTGGCCGCAGCGTGCCCGGCGAGAAACGCAGTTTCTCCGTCGATCGGCGCCTCGCCGCGGAGGCGGGGCGCAAGGGCGGCCAGGCGAGCCGGGGCAGCGCGCGCAAGCGCGCGAGCAATCCCGGGACGGGCTCCCGGTAGTGCAAAGTTTGCCCCCCGGCCGCTGCAGAACTTTCATCGTGCGCGTCGGATGCCCGCGGGGGCGAGGCTACCTTGATCTTAGTCTTGAGCTTGAGATTAAGCTTGAGCCTGGCTGTTTAGCAGGGTCTGATTGAGAAGCTGACTCAACGCCTCCGGGTCGACAGGCTTCACCAGGTGCCGGTCAAAGCCGGCTTGGCGGCCGCGCTCCCTGTCCTCCTCCTGGCCCCATCCGGTCAAGGCAAATAGCAGGATCGAGCTCGCCCACGGCAGCTCC
>JASHYG010000154.1 GCA_030043215.1 Gammaproteobacteria bacterium | reverse complement strand
CTCCTCGCCGCCAAACCAGAAGCGCATGCGCTCCTCGAGCCTCGCCGCGGTGAGCGGCAGGCGGCCGAACCAGAAGTCGCGGATTTCACGGGCGTGGTCTGCCATGACCGCTCCCGGCGATTCATTGCTCGGCCCGTCGTGGGCCTCGCCCCCGCTTGCCGCGGGGGCCGACACGCGCTAGCGCGCGTGTCGTCGTGAATCGCTCCCGGCGATTCACTCGCAGAGGCTCTCGAGATAGCCCTGCGCGACCGGCGAGAGCCGCTTTAAGGCGAGCCGGCGTGCCCGCGGAGCATCCACGATGTACTCGAGCGGCCCCGAGACCAGCATCTGGCGGATGCGGGGGTACTTGGCGGAGGCCCGCGCCATCTTGTTGAGCACGGTGAATCCGCGGTTGATCTTGCTCAGGGGAGCCCGGTTTTGCTCGATGGTCCGGGCGAGGTACTGCCCGAAGCGGGCATACAGGAAGTAGTCATCGTCGCCGACCTGGAATCGCGCCTCGGCGAAAAAGTCGGGAAAATACCTCTCGAGATACTGAGAGACTCGTAGAAGACGGGGCCCAGGGTCGCTGTCAGTCGACGCTTTGCGCTTCTTCATCGGTTCGCCACACCTCCGGTGCTGGACGCAACTCAAGCGCCGCGAGGCAATGCGCATCGCGACGCGGCGCGAACGTTACGGCACATCGGTCCGTGATGCAATACTTGGCGCGTGAAGAATCTCTCAAATGCAGCACCGGCCGGGCGCGAGCGTCATCTCCGGCGTCTCGCGGCGACGGCTCTGTGCTTCGCCGTGTTCGGCGCCGGCTGCCTCGGCCTGTCGCTCGTCGCGATTCCCGCCGCGTGGCTCCTGCCCGGCGACGTGGCCACGCGCCGCTTGCGAGTGCGGCGGACGATCGGGAGCGGCATGCGCTGGTTTGGCGGCTTCACGCGCGCCGTGGGCCTGATCTCCTTCGAGGCCCAGGGCATCGAGAAGCTCGGCCGGCCGGGGCAGCTCATCCTCGCGAATCACCCGACGCTCATCGACGCCGTGTTTCTGCTCGGACTCACTCCGAGCTCGACCTGCGTGGTGAAGCAGGCGTTGTGGCACAATCCCTTCACCCGTTGGCTGGTCGCCGCCGCCGGGTACGTGAGCAACAACCCGGCGGATCGGATGATCGAGGGCGCCTCGGAGGCCCTGCTCGCCGGCCGGAGTGTCATCATATTTCCGGAGGGGACGCGTACCGTGCCGGGGCGGCCGCTGCAGTTTCATAGGGGGGCGGCTGCCATTGCCGTGCGAGCCGCCACGGTGGTGACACCCGTGTATATCCGGTGCAGTCCGTCCATGTTGGCGAAGGGCGATCCGTGGTACCGCATCCCGGCGCGGGCGCCGCATGTCTCGGTCCGCGCCGGCCCGGACCTCGACCCGGAGCCCTTCCGGCGCGGCGCGCCGGCTCCCATCGCCGGGCGCGAGCTGAACGAGCGCCTGATGCAGGTCTTCACGGCGGAGCTCTCCCCGGGCGGTCCGCCGGATCGATCGGGTATCTTAGAGGAGTAGTCCACGGCGAAGACCTGGCCCGACGCCAGGCGCTCGGGTGACGTGCATGACCGTCCACAGCCAGAACCCTGATGCGGATTGGGCCTACCAGATGATCCGCTCGTCGCTCGTCGAGCTCTTCCGGCTCGATCCGGCCCGCATCCTTCCCGAGGCGCGGCTCGCCGACGACCTGGAGATCGACAGCATCGATGCCGTGGACCTCGTCGATCGGGTGAAGCGCGTCACGGGCCGCAAGGTCACCGCCGAGGATTTCAGATCGGTACGCACGGTGTCCGACCTCGCGCAGGCGGTCGAGCGCCTCATCCAGCCCTGACGTGAGCGGAGCTCCGTGGTGGCGACCGGCTTCATTCCCTGCGCGATCATCCCGGTTTACGACCACGAGCGAACGGTCGCCAGGGTCCTCGAAGCCGCGCGCGCCGCCCGCCTGCCGTGCTATCTCGTGGACGACGGCTCCGGGCCGCAATGCGCGCGCGAGCTCGAGCGGCTCGCCGCGCAAACTCCCGAGACGCGGCTGCTGCGGCTGCCGCGAAACGGAGGGAAGGGCCGCGCGGTGATGACCGGCTTCCAGACGGCCGCTGCGCAGGGCTGCACGCATGCACTGCAAGTGGACGCCGACGCGCAGCACTCGCTCGAGGACATCCCGCGCCTCATCGACGCGGCGCGAGCCCAGCCGGACGCGCTCGTATGCGGCCGCCCGGTGTTCGATGCGTCGATGCCGGCTTCGCGGCGCTACGGCCGGTATCTCACGCACGCCCTGGTGTGGCTCGAGACCCTGTCGCTCGATATCCCGGACTCGCTCTGCGGCTTTCGGGTCTATCCCCTCGAGGCGGTGAGCCAGCTCCTGCGGCGCGAGCACGTCGGCGCGCGCATGGACTTCGATGTCGAGATCCTGGTCAGGCTGTACTGGCGGGGCGTGCCTCTGCGCTGGCTCGACACGCGCGTCATCTATCCGCTCGACGGCGTCTCGCATTTCAGGCTCCTGCGCGACAACGCGCGGATGGTCGCGCTGCAGCTGCGGCTCCTCGCGGGGATGCTGGTGAGGCTGCCGGCGCTCGTGTCGAGGAAGCTGACGTGAGCTCCGGAGGCGCCGCCGTCCAGTCGAGCTGGGCCACCACGCGCGAGCGCGGGGCCTTGGTCCTCATGCGTCTTGCCGTGGTCGGGCTGCGGCTGCTGTCGCGTCCCCTCACGGTGCCGGTCGTGCACGTCGTCACTCTCTACTTCTTCCTGTTCAGCCGGCGGGCACGCGCGAACTCACGCGATTACTTGCGGCGCATCGCCCGCGAGGTCCCGGAAAGCGGCCTCACCCCGACCTGGAGCTGCTCGTACCGGCACTTCGTGGCGTTCGCGCACTCGATCCTCGATAAGCTCAACGCCTGGTCGGGACGGCTCGAGTACCGCGACATGGCCTTCGAGAATCACGAGGCGCTCAGGGTCACCGCGTCGACGGGGCGCGGGGTGCTCCTGATCGGCTCGCACCTCGGCAACCTGGAGGTGTGCCGCGCGCTCGCCTCGCTCAACCGCCGCGTCCGCCTCAACGTACTGGTGCACACGCGGCACGCCGCGTACTTCACGCGGATGCTCGCCATGGCCGGCGCCTCGCAGGTCGAGCTGCTGCAGGTCACCGACTTCAGCGCGGCGACCGCAATCACGCTCCGGGAGCGGATCGACCGGGGCGAATGGGCCGTCATCGCCGCCGACCGCGTGCCGGTCCACGGCGGGCGCACGGTGGACGTTCGGTTTCTCGGGGGGATCGCACCGTTGCCCGTCGGACCCTACGTGCTCGCGGCGCTGCTCGACTGCCCCGTGCATCTGCTGTTCTGCCTGCGGCGCTCGGGCCGCAACCACGTCTACTTCGAGCTCTTCACGGAGCGCTTTGCCTGGGACCGCTCGCAGCGCGATGCGCTCCTGCAGCGTGAGGCCCAGCGCTTTGCCGATCGCCTCGCGCACTACGTGCGGCTCGAGCCTCTCCAGTGGTTCAACTTCTATCCATTCTGGCGCGACGATGCGGCCGAGGCCTCCGCGGGGTCCCGCGCAGGCATGCAGCGTCAAGGGGGGCAGCGATGACGGCGAGCGAGCGCAGACAGGTGGTGGTGATTGGCGCGGGGCCCGCGGGCGCGATTGCCTCCGCCCTGCTCAGGCGCCGCCAGCGTGACGTGCTGGTGCTCGAGCGGCAGCGCTTTCCGCGGTTCTCCATCGGCGAGAGTCTGCTCGTGCACTGTCTCGACTTCGTCGCGGAGGCCGGCATGCTCGAGGCGGTGGACGCCTCGGGCTTCCAGTACAAGAACGGCGCCGCCTTCGCCTGGGGCTCCCGGTACGACCACTTCGATTTCGGCGAGGGCGTCACCGAGGGCCGCGCGTCGACGTACGAGGTGCAGCGCGCAACGTTCGACAAGCTCCTCGCCGACGAGGCGGCGCGCCAGGGCGTCGAGATCCGCTACGAGACGGAGATCGTCGCGGTCGAATGCGGCGCGGCCGGGGCCCAGGTCACCGCCCGGTCGGCGGATGGCCGGCTCCGCACGATCGAGTCCGACTTCGTGCTCGATGCGAGCGGCTTCGGGCGGACGCTTCCGCGCCTCCTCGGACTCGAGCGGCCCACCGACTTTCCGGCTCGGCAATCGATCTTCACGCACGTGGCGGACCACATTCCGGCGGGCTCCTTCGACCGCAACAAGATCCTCGTCACGGTGCATCCGCAGCATCGCGACGTGTGGTACTGGCTGATTCCCTTCTCCGGCGGGCGCGCCTCGCTCGGCGTCGTGGCGCGCGAGGAGCACCTCGAGCGCTACGCGGGGACGGCGGACGAGCGCCTGCGCCTCATCGTGAGCGAGGACCGCCGCCTCGCGGGGCTGCTGTCGCAAGCGGAGTGGGACACGCCGGCGCGCGAGGTCCGAGGTTACGCGGCGAGCGTCACCGCGATGCACGGCCCCGGGTTCGCCCTGCTCGGCAACGCCGCGGAGTTCCTCGACCCCGTCTTCTCCTCCGGAGTCACCATCGCGATGCGCTCCGCCAGCATGGCCGTGCATGCCCTGGACCGGCAGCTCGGCGGGGCGGCGGTCGACTGGGATCGCGACTTCGAGCGGCCGCTGCGCATCGGCATCGGCTGCTTCAAGGAGTTCGTGACGGCCTGGTACGACGGACGCCTCCAGGACATCTTCTTCAGCGGCAACCGGGCGCCCGAGATCCGCCGCATGATTTGCTCGGTCCTCGCGGGCTACGCATGGGACGAGCGCAACGCCTTCGTGACCCAGCCCCGGCACACACTCGATGTGCTGGCCCAGCTATGCGCCCC
>JASHYG010000153.1 GCA_030043215.1 Gammaproteobacteria bacterium | reverse complement strand
CCCTGCACGCGGCGGCTGAGCCGCCGGCTGAGCCAGACGCTGAACAGCACGCCGATGAGCGCGGTGAGGCCGATGCCCCAGAGCGTCGCCGTGCTGAACGTCGCGATGAACCGGCCCTGCTGACTCACATCCATGCCGACGAGCAGCCGGTATCCGTCCGGCAGCAGCATGACGCTGGCGCGCACGGGGTGCGGCACGAGGTCGTCGTTCGGGCCCCGCGCCTCGATGGGGAACGCCGTCCAGCGCTCCGCCGGGACGCCGTTGAAAGGCCAGCGGGTGATGTTGCCGCCCTCCTTCTTGAGGTTGCCGTCGACGAGCAGGTAGACCGCGCCGGTCCGGCCCCAGTTATCCGAGCGCCACGTGAGCTCGTCGGCGAGCCCGCTCAGGCCCCCGCGGCGATAATCGTCGGTGAGTCCGTCCATCTCGGCCGTGATGACGGCGTCGATCTCGTTGTTGAGCGCCGTCTTGGTGAGCAGGTAGATGGAGCCGAGCAGCGCACTCACCCCGAGCGTGAAGATCACGCCGTATCCGAGCGCGAGCCGGAAGGCCGAGGTCCTAAGAGGATTGATCTTCATCGCGGATCACGTAGCCGGTGCCTCGGACCGTGTGGATCAGCGGCCTCGTGAACCCCCGGTCCACGGCCTGGCGCAGCCGGCTCATGTGCACGTCGATCAGATTCGTCTGGGGATCGAAATGCAGATCCCACACCCGCTCGAGCAGCATCGTGCGCGTGACGACTTGGCCCGCGTGACTCAAGAGAAACTCGAGCAGCTTGAACTCCCGGGCGGTGAGCTCGATCTCCCGGCCGCCGCGGGTCACCTGGCGGCTGAGCAGATCCATCTCCAGGTCGGCGACCTTCAGGCGCGTGGGAGCGCTGTCCGGCGTGGCGCTCCGGCGCAACAGCGCCTCGATCCGCGCGAGCAGCTCCGAGAATGCGAACGGCTTGGTGAGATAGTCGTCGCCGCCCGCCTTGAGGCCGAGCACCCGGTCGTCGACCGTGCCGAGCGCGCTCAGGATCAGCACCGGCGTGCGCACGCCGTGCTCCCGAAGGAATCTCACCAGCTCGAGCCCGTCGAGGTGGGGCAGCATGCGGTCCGTGACGATGAGGTCGTACCGGCCGTCGCCCGCGCGGGCGAGCCCCTCGCGGCCGTCCGCCGCATGATCGACGGCATACCCGCTCTCCCGCAGCCCTTTCAGCAGAAACTGCGCCGCTTCCTGGTCGTCTTCGATGAGCAGCAGGTGCACGGGGGAGATACTACCCGAGCCGGCGCGCCTGAGGTGCCCGCCGCCCCGCCGATCGACTGCGGGCGAGCCGGAGGATATAACGGGCGGGGCCCATCACGGCCATTTTACGAGATGACGACGAATCTCACGACGGGCGAGCTGTTGCGCGAGGGGATCCGCCTGCTCGCTCCCGCGCTCGCGCAGCCGCAGCTCGATGCGGAGCTGCTGCTCGCCCATGCGCTCGAGACGCATCGCGCCCGCCTGAGGTCGCATCCCGAGGAGGGACGCGGCCCGCACGAGCGCACCCGGTATCTCGAGCTGGTCGAGCGCCGGGTGCGAGGCGAGCCGCTCGCCTATCTCGTCGGCCACAAGGCCTTCTGGTCCCTCGAGCTCGCGGTCGGCCCGGGCGTGCTCGTCCCGCGCCCGGAGACGGAGCTGCTGGTGGAGCGGGCGCTCGCTCTGCGGCCGGAGGCGACCGGCGAGGCCGCGGACCTCGGAACCGGATCGGGCGCCATCGCGCTCGCGCTGGCGCGGGAGCGGCCGGGCTGGAAGATCGCCGCGACAGACCTCTCGGAGCAGGCGCTCGCCGTGGCGCGCCGCAACGCGAGGGATCTGTGCATCGGCAACGTCGAGCTGCTGGCCGGGGACTGGTTCGCTCCGCTCGCGGGGCGCAGGCTCCAGCTGGTCCTGAGCAACCCGCCGTACATTCCGGGTGGCGATCCGGCGCTCGAGGCGCCGCCCCTGAGGTTCGAGCCCAGCATGGCCCTCGCCGCCGGCCCCGACGGCCTCGCCCACATTCGAAAGATCGTTCGCGATGCGCCGAACCATCTCCAGCGCGGCGGCTGGCTGCTCCTCGAGCATGGCGCGACGCAGGCCGCGGATGTGGCGCGCGAGCTTGTGGTGCGCGGCTTGAGTCACGTACGCTCGCACCGCGACCTCGCCGGACACGAGCGCATGACCGAGGCACGCTGGGGGTAGGATGAAAGTACGATTCGAGACATCGCGAGGCGATTTCACCGTCGAGCTCTACGCCTCCGAGGCGCCGCAGACCGTCGAGAACTTCCTGCGATACGTGGACGAGGGGCATTTCGACGGGACGGTGTTCCATCGAGTCATCCCCGGCTTCGTCATCCAGGGTGGCGGCCTCACCGCGGACCTCGAGCCCAAGGCCACCCGCAAGCCGATCCACAACGAGGCGGACAACGGCCTCAAGAACGAGCGGGGCACCCTCTCGATGGCCCGCACGAGCGATCCTCACAGCGCCACCTCGCAGTTCTTCGTCAATCTGTCGGACAACGAATTCCTCGATCGCAAGCCGGGCCAGGACGGCTACGCCGTCTTCGGCCGCATCATCGACGGCATGCCCGTGATCGATGAGATTGCGGCGGTGAAGACCGGCCGACGCAAAGGCCATGACGATGTTCCCGTCGAGAGCGTGACTGTCGTCGCCGCGCGCCGGATGGACGAAGCGTAGCGCGCGGGCGTCGCTCGACCGGTTCGGTGAGAACGCTCGCCTGCGCCGCTCTCCTCTTTGTGCTGCTCACCGCGGCACCCGTGGCGGCGCTGCGCTGGTGGGATCCCCCGACGAGCGCCTTCATGCTGCGCGCCCGCATCGGAGCGGCGCTCGCTCGCGACCCGAGCTACCGCACGCAGTATCTCTGGGTGGACCTCGAGCGCATCTCCCCCAATGCAGCCCTCGCGGTGATCGCCTCGGAGGACCAGCGCTTCCCCTTCCACGCGGGATTCGACTTCGGATCGATCCGCCAGGCCGTCCGGGCGAGCGAGCGCGGCAGAAGGCTGCGCGGCGCGAGCACCATCTCGCAGCAGGTGGCGAGGAATCTGTTCCTGTGGTCCGGGCGCAGCTACGTGCGCAAGGCGCTCGAGGCCTGGTTCACGGTGCTCATCGAGGCCTGCTGGCCGAAGGAGCGCATCCTCGAGATCTATCTCAACATCGCCCAGTTCGGCCGCGGCATCTACGGCGTGGAGGCCGCCTCGCGGCACTTCTTCCACGAGCCGGCCACGCGCCTGACCGTCGATCAGGCAGCGCTGCTCGCGGCCGTGCTGCCGAATCCCCTGCTGCTGCGGGTCGCGAGCCCCTCGCGCTACGTCCTCGCGCGGCGCGACTGGATCATGGGCCAGATGCGCCGGCTCGGCGGCGATGCTTATCTCGAGGCCGTCGAAGCCCGGCGCGGCGCCGCAGCGGGGCTCAGGACGAGAGCTTCCTCTTCAACAGCTCGTTGACCCGGGCGGGGTTCGCCTTGCCCTGCGTCGCCTTCATGACCTGCCCGACGAAGAACCCGAAGAGCTTGTCCTTGCCGGAGCGGTAGTCGGCGAGCTGCTGCGGGCTCCGCGCCATGACTTCGTCGATGACGCGCTCGATCGCGGAGGAATCCGTGATCTGCTCGAGGCCCTTCTCCGCGATGATCGCATCGGCGTCGCGGCCGCTCGC
>JASHYG010000152.1 GCA_030043215.1 Gammaproteobacteria bacterium | reverse complement strand
TACTGGCCGGAGAGCAGCTCGAGCTGGTCGAGATCGCCCACTCGCGTGTGGTAGTGCTCGTAGATGCGCTCGAGGTGCGGGCGGTACCACTCGCGCGCGAGGTGCACCTGGCCCGGCCACGGCCGCTGCGGGTCGGCGAGCTCGAGCATCAGCGCGGTGAGCTTGCGCCAGTCGACGGCGCTCGGCTGCGGCGGTGAGAACTCCTTCAGCGCCTCGAGCGAGTGGCTCTGCGCCTCGAGCTGCTCGACGGCCTTGCGCGCATTGACGGGGCCCATGCCCTGCAGGAGCTGGATCACGCGAAAGGCGGCGAGCGTGTTGTGGGGATTGTCGGCCCAGCGCAGGATCGAGAGCAGGTCCTTGACGTGCGCGGCCTCGAGAAACTTGAGGCCCCCGTACTTGACGAAGGGGATCTTGCGCTTGGCGAGCTCCACCTCCAGCACGTCGCTGTGGCTGGCGCTGCGGAACAGCACGGCCTGACGCTTCAAGGGCACGTTCGCCTCGCGCCGCTTGAGCACTTCCCCGCACACGAAGTCCGCCTGTCCCTGCAGATCGTCCACCGTCACGAGCCGCGGGCGCGCTCCGGAGCCGCGCGCCGCGAGCAGGTGCTTGCGGTGCTGGCGCGGCGCCTCGGCGAGCAGCGCGTTGGCCGCATCCAGGACCTCCTGGGTCGAGCGGTAGTTCTGCGCGAGCGTGACGATCTCCGCGCGCGGCTGGAAGCGGTCGGGGAAGCCGAGGATGTTCTCGACCGCCGCCGCGCGGAACGAGTAGATCGCCTGCGCGTCGTCGCCGACGACGGCGAGCCCCGCTCCGTCGGGCTTCATCGCATGCAGGATCTCGGCCTGCAGGCGGTTCGTATCCTGGTACTCATCGACGAGCACGTGATCGAAGTGCTCGCCGATGTGCCGCGCGAGCTTCGGCTCGCCCATCATCACGTGCCAGTAGAGCAGCAGGTCGTCGTAATCGAGCAGGCTCGAGCGCTGCTTGCGCTCGACGTAGGCGCGGTAGAGCTTCGTGAGATCGGGCTCCCACGGCGCGCACCAGGGGAACTGCTGCTCCAGGGTCTCCCGCAGCGTCTTCTGGGTGTTCACCCGGTACGAGTAGATCGCGAGGCACGCCTCCTTGCGCGGAAAGCGCTCGCCCTTCTCCGCGAACCCGAGCTCCTGGCGCAACGCATCCATGAGGTCGGCCGCATCGCCCCGGTCGATCACCGTGAAGTGCGGATCGAGCTGCAGGTGCCGGGCGTAGTGGCGGAGCAGCCGGTTCGCCATCGAGTGGAACGTGCCCGCCCAGGAGAGCCGCTGCGCGACGGACTGGCTCACGCCGCCGAAGGACTCGCCGAGCGACTTCTTCACGATGTCCCGCGCGCGGCGGCGCATCTCGATCGCGGCCCGCCGCGTGAAGGTGAGCAGCAGGATCCGCGCCGGATCCACGCCGTGCACCACGAGATGCGCCACCCGGTGCGCGAGGGTATCGGTCTTGCCGGTGCCCGCGCCGGCCACGATCAGGAGCGGGCCGGACTTGAGGCCCTTCTCGGGCAGCGCCTCGCCGTAGGTCACCGCTCTGCGCTGGGCGGAGTTCAGCTTCGCGAGATGTGACGCAGTCGACATGCCGGCGAACTATACGGGCTTGCCACGCCCGGACGCTATCGACTCGGTTCACTTCGGAGCCTGGCCCCGCGGCTCTCGGCGGCGCCGGACAGCTACCTGGATCACGGAACTCGAGGCTCATGCGGTGTGAACTTTCGGCGACCGCGGCCGTTCTATTCAAGGGAGAAGGCTGGAGTATTCATGCCCGGTACGCAGCAGCCGAGAGAGGCAGCGCCACAGCGCGTCGTTCCTGTCGCGAACCTGCAGGAGTTCTTTCGCGACAATCTGCACGGCGTGCTCGAGCGGCAGCATCTCGCGGTGGAGGATCAAACCGAGCACTACGTCGTGAACCTGCTGACGCTGTTCGCGCGCTCGGAAGCGCTCTACGAGCCCTCGCCGGAGGGCCCGCGCTTGAAGCCTCTCGTGATGATGCTCGCGGAGGCGCTCGAGGCCCGCTCGGCGGGGGACCGCCAGCGCGGACTACAGCGTCTGGGCGACGTGTCGCTGTTCGTCGCCGGCTTCTTCGCGCAGAGCTTCGCCCGCAAGCTGATCGACGTGGACTACCACATCGCGATGGGCGGACAGGCCTACCGCGCGCTCGCCGAGGCCCTGGCCCGGGGCCGCGGCCGTGTCCTCGCGCAGGTCTTCGCGGAGCTCGCCGAGAAATTCCAGCCGCTCGTGGACGCGCTCAACGAGGTGAGCGAATCGTCCTATCGCCACACGGACGAGGACATCCTGCGGCTCTACGAGATCTGGCTGAGGACGGGCAGCCGGCGCTCCTATCGCATCCTGAGGCGGCTCGGCGTGAACCCGGCTCCCTCCGCGCACACGCCGCAGTGATCCTCAAGCAGCTCCAGGAGCTGATCGGCGGCATCTACGACGTGAGCATCGCTCACGACGTGTACGACTTCCTGGTCACTGACCGTGAGCAGCTGCCGCCGGCCGTGCGCGCGCATCCGACCGACGAGCAGCTCATCGTGGCCGCGGGAGAGAGCGGCGAGCTCGGCGTCTCGCTGTACCTCGACCCGGCGCTCCTCGAGCGGCTGCGGCGGGCCGATCCGCTCGAATCACTCCATCGAGGCAACGTCGCGGACTACTGGACCGCCCTCGAGGGGGTGAGCCACTTCGTCTATCTCGCCTGGAACTGCGGACACGACAAGTCGGTATCGCTGCTCGAGCTGGAGCTGCAGGCGGAGATCGACAAGTACGTGGCGAGCTATTGGCTGCTCAAGCGCCAGCTCCCCGAGCGCTTCCCCGCGGAGCTCATGCGCCTGCTCTTCGAGCGCACGCGCATCGATCCGACTCTCGCGGCGGGGCGCGTTGCGATTTATCGGCGCGCGACACTCTATGCCGAGAAGTTCTGCCGGCGCATCGAGCGCGTGCTGCGCGAGCGGGGCGCGGGCACGGAGCGGCAAGCCCTGGCGGAGCTGCGGCGCTTCTATCGGCTGACCGATGCGCGCAAGCGCGCGCACATCGAGGCTCACGCCTGATCGGCGCCCCGGTGGGCGGGCGCACCAGGCGATTCAGGTCTGATCGTCGCCCTCTTCCCGCTTACGCTCTTCCAGCTCGCGCATTTGCTTGATCCACTCGGAGAGCTTGCGCAGGTCGCGCCGGGGCCGTGGGCCAGCCGGGGTGGCCGGCGCCGTCGGCGCGGCTGAGCCGCCGGCGGCGGGGGTTTTCCGGGGCTCGCCGCCCGCGCCTCTGGTGTAGGGGTCGTAGCCGTGGTCGGGGTCGGGCCGGGAGACGGGTTGAGTCTCCTCCAGGGCGAGTGTGGTGCGCTCATGCCCGGGCGGCGCGTCCACCCACTCAACGCGGGCGTTGCCGCGATCGTCATGAACGATCCTTCCAGTCCGCCGGCGCTCCCCCGTGGTGGCCGTTGAATTGGACGGATCGGACAGGGGAATCGATTCCCCTTTTTTATTCGCCATCGAATTATGTCGTATGTCGCCGGCCCCATTCGGCCGGGTCACCGTATGCGGAGTGCACCTGCGCCGGCTGTGCGTCACGTCACGGTTTATCCAGGGACGTGGCCTCCCGAGGTCCCGGGACCGGGCGATGGGCCCGATGCCGCAGCGCCGGCCGTCGCCAGGTGGTGTGCCGCGCGCAGCAGCCCCAGGGCGGTCTTGCCGTCCCGGAGCTCCCCGCTCAGCGCGCGCGCACACGCCTCCGCGAGAGGCACCCAGTGGACCTCGAAGACCTCATGGATCTCCGGCGCGGAGGCGGTGAGCTCGAGATCGCGCGCGAGGAACAGATGGAGCACTTCCGAGAAGACTCCGGGGGAGCTCAAGTAGCTGCCGAGGCTCGACCAGCTGCGCGCGCGCACGCCTGCCTCCTCCAAGAGCTCTCTCCGAGCCGTCGCGAGCGGCGGCTCACCCGGCTCGAGCTTGCCGGCCGGCAGCTCCCAGATCCAGCCCCCCGCCACGTAGCGGTACTGGCGCAGCAGGCAGACCTGCTCGTCGCGATCGATCGCGACCGCCACCGCTCCGCCGGGGTGATGCACTACCTCGAGCTCCGCGCTCTTGCCGTTCGGCAGCCGCACCTCGTCCACGGTGACCTTGACGATGCGGCCCTCGAATCGCGTGGTGGAGCGGGTGGGTGTCATCGAAACGGTCCGCGCCGCAGGCGCCGGAGCGGCGTCCCTGCGGCGGTCAAGAGCCGCCGTTGCGGCGGAAGCGGACGTACGGGGCGCCGCCCGGCGCGGCCGCGCGGCCCACGGGGGTGGCACGGGTGCTGATGGCCAGCTCATCGGGAGTGAGCTCGACACGCATGTCCGTGAACTCGACGCCGCCGGTCCGAGGCGAGAGCATCCGGCAGTGGCTCGGGTCGTTCGACGCCGTGAAGTGATCGCCGTCCTTCTTCCATTTGAGATCGCAGCCCTGCATGGGCCGGACGTCGTCGGGTTGCAGCGACGTGAATAACTCGGGCGTCGTGTCCGCGCCGCGCCAGCGACCCGGATCGGCGAGGGACCACAGTGTCTCGATGATCTCGTCCTTCCCGGTGTTGAAGGACAGCAGCCGCTGCAGCGTGATATGCGAGGCCGGACCTTTCGTCATCTCCTGCATGTAAAAGACGTGGGTGCCGAGCTCCTGGGCTTCGACCGGCACCACGGTGAGGGCGAGTTGCTCCTCGGGAGCGCGTCCGGCCTGCTGCGCCTCGGCGATCTGCACCTGGTTGTCATAGAAGCCGGGAAGCCATTCCAGCAGCTGGTCGAGATCGGCGTCCGTGCGCTTCGCATGGCTCGCGCATCCGGCGGCGAGCGCCGCCGCGGCAACGAGCAGGACCCGCGTTCCGCTAGCCATAGGTCGACCTCCATTCCGCTCGATAAGTGAGCCCGAGCACCATGAGCCGCTCGAGGAGCTCGGAATACTCGATCCCCGAGGCCCGAGCCGACTCCGAGAAGTCCTCGGCCGCCTCGAGGTTGGGGTTCGCGTTGGCCTCCAGCGCATAGATATTACCCTCGCTGGTCACCCGGAAGTCCATCCGCGCATATCCGGACAGGCCGAGCGCCCGGTAGATGCGCCGCGAGAGCTTGTCGAGTCGCGCGAGCACGGTGGGCGGCAGATCGGCCGCGGCGCGGGTGCTGATGCCATAGCGCTCCTGGTAGCGCTTGTCCCACTTCACCTTGCGCGTCGCGATGGCCGCGAGCGTGTGCGGCATGGAGCCGAACACCATCTCCCAGACCGGCAGCCGGGTGAGGCGCTCGTTGCCCATCACCCCGACATAGAGCTCGCGTCCCTCGATGAACTCCTCGACGAGCGCATCCGTGCCGACCTGGCTATGGACGAACTCGATGCGCTCCTTCAAGTGCGCTGCGTCGTCCACGACCGAGGCCTGCGCGATGCCGAGCGATGCGTCCTCCACTCTCGACTTCACGAACAGAGGGAACTTGAGCCGGCGCGGCGCATGGAAGCGGGCCCCGCGCCGGAACACGGCGAACTGCGGCGTCGGCACGCGGTGGAACGTCAAGAGCTGCTTGCAGAGCGACTTGTCGCGCGAGAGCAGCAGCCCGCGCGGATTGCAGCCGGTGTAGGGCTGCCGCAGCAGCTCGAGGAAGGCGACGACGTGCTGGTCGTAAGTGACGATGCCGTCGAACTCCTCGAGCAGGTTGAAGACGATGCCCGGCTTCCAGTCGGCGATGGCGCCCCTCAGCTCCGTGAGGCTGTCGAGCACTCCGAGGCAGCGCACCTCGTGCCCGCTGCGCTTCAGCGTCGAGATCACGTCGTACTCGGTGCGCCACTCGTCGATCTCCTTCTCATCATGGCCTTCCAGGGTTTCCGGGGGTACGAGGCTTCCGTGCACGACGACCAGCGCGCGCTGCTTCTTCATAGAGCGAGGTGCGGAGTCTCACCCTGGGCGTAGAGGCGCGCGATGCGTCCGACGATCCAGCGCACGTTGCGTACGGCGTCGCGGCGGCTGCCGCGCACGTGCAGCTCGAGCGCATCGCAGCGCTCGATGAGCATGCGCAGGATCTGATAGACGCTGTAGCGCTCCAATCCGAGTTGGCGCGAGGCCGAGGCGACGAGACCGGCCTTCGAGGCTCGCAGCAACGTCGCGGCACGCATGGCGCCCGGCCGCTCCCGCTCGGCGCTGAACACCTTGAGCAGCAGCTCCTCGGCGAGCCCGCGGCGCTCGTGCCGGCGGCGGGCGAGCTTGCGGCGATAGACTGCCGCGAGCGTACGGGTGTCGTCGGCGATCGCATCGACGCGCTGTCGACTCCGCACGGGCGGGCGCTTGCCGCGGACGCTCTCCATCAGATCATCGACGAGGCTCAGCTTCTGGAACGCCGGCCACTCGGCGTAAGCCTTGCGCCAGTCGGACCTGGGCTTCAACCACACCGCGAAGGTCTCCGCGAAGTCCTCGGTCGGGTGCGCCTGGGCGTACCACTCGCCGAGATGATGCACGTAGCGCCGGCTGCCCGGCCGCGCGCGATAGCGGCGCGGGTAAGGGAGCGATGCGGGACCGAACACCTCGCGCCAGCGACGCCGGCGGCGCAGGCGGTAGGCATTGTCGAGGGCATGCCCCGCCTCGTGCCGCAAGATG
>JASHYG010000151.1 GCA_030043215.1 Gammaproteobacteria bacterium | reverse complement strand
CGATGGTCGCGCCGGCCGCCGGATGCACGAGCTGCGGGGCAATGTCGGCCAGGGGTCCGAGCATGTACGAGCGCCGGAGCAGATCCGGGCGCGGCAGGGTGAGCCCCGGCTCGTCGCACACGCGGTCGCCGTAGAGCAGGATGTCGAGATCCATGCTGCGAGGCGCCCATCGTGGCGCGCTCCTCGGCCGGCCGCATTGCGCCTCGATCGCGTGCAGCCGCGCGAGCACCTCCCGCGCCGGCAGCGTGGTCTCGAATCCCACCACGAAGTTGATGAAGTCCGCGCCCTCGAACCCCTCCGCCTGGTTGCGATACCAGGGCGAGAAGCGCACGGCGCCGAAGGCGCGCTCGAGCTCGGCGGCGGCGAGCGCGAGGTGGCGCTCCGGCTCGACGTTGCTGCCGGCGGCCACGTACACCTGCGTCATCACGCCTGCCCCTTCCCGGCAGGGCCGCCGAGGTTCGCGACATCGGCGCGACCGGCGAGATCGGCCCGCGAGCGCTCGATGGAGACGCCCACGTCACGCGAGCTGCGGATGGCGCCCGGCTTGTTGAGCGTGAGGCGGATCCAGGGCAAATCGAACTCCTCGAGCACCAGGAGCGCGACACGATGCGCCAGGGTCTCGACCAGCTTGAACTCGGAGGCCTCGACGAAGGCGATCACCCGCTTGGCGAGCCGCTTGTAGTCGAGCGTGCTCGCCACCTCGTCCGTGGCCGCCGCGCCGCGGCAGTCCACGGGAAGCTCCAGATCGATGACGACCCTCTGCTTGACGTGCCGTTCCCATTCGATGAATCCGATGATGCACTCGACGCTGAGCCCGCGAAGAAAGAGGACGTCGCCGGATGAGGAGATCGTCATGTGTCGATCGGCCGTAGTGATTCGAGAGACCATTGTGCCCGCGCGCGTATGCCGAGGTCATCGTGCTCGCCGGCCTTGAGGCGCGCGAGCCCCGCGACTGCGATCATCGCGGCATTGTCCGTGCAAAACTCCAGCCGCGGGTAGTGAACGCGGCCGCCGCGCGAGCCGACCTCCCGCGCGAGCCGCTCGCGCAGCAGGCGGTTTGCCCCCACGCCCCCGCAGACGGTGAGCTCGCCGAGCCCGGTCGCATCTAGCGCCCGCAGGGCCTTCACGGTGAGCGTATCGACGATGGCCTCTTGCACGGCCCGCGCAATGTCCTTTCTCAGCTGATCGCTCAGCGCCCGGCCGCGGACCGCGTGCAGCACGGAAGTCTTCAATCCCGAGAAGCTGAGCTCGAGACCCGGCCGGTCGAGCATCGGGCGCGGGAACTCGAACGCGCCGGCTCGCCCCTCGTCGGCGAGACGGGCGAGCTCCGGGCCGCCGGGGTAGGGAAGTCCGAGCAGCTTCGCCGTCTTGTCGAATGCCTCGCCCGCGGCATCATCGCGTGTCTGGCCGAGCACGCGGTACCGGCCGACGGCAGCCACCTCGATCAGCAACGTGTGTCCCCCGGAGACGAGCAGCGCGACGTGCGGAAAGGGGGGCGGGTCGGATTCCAGCAGAACGGCGAGCAGATGGCCCTCCAGGTGGTGCACTCCCACCGCCGGGAGACCCCAGGCGTAGGCAAGGCTGCGGGCGAGAGCCGCGCCGGTGAGCAGCGCGCCCACGAGACCGGGGCCGGCCGTGTAAGCGATCCCGTGGAGCTCCGGCGGGCGGGTCACGGCGTCCTCAAGAGCGACTCGCACGAGAGGAAGAAGCCGACGAACGTGGTCCCGCGACGCAAGCTCCGGCACCACTCCGCCGAACACCCGGTGCAGCTCCACCTGGCTGAAAATCCGGTGCGCGAGCAGCCCGCCGCGCTCGTCGAGCACGGCCGCGGCGCTCTCGTCGCATGAGGACTCGATCGCGAGGATCCGCAAGGATTTTGCCTTTTCCATCGGGGCTATTTAGAATCGCGGGCCCGATCCCGTCAGGGCCGTCCATAAAATTCAACTGAATCAATGGCTTGAGGTTTCAATGCCGAGCGTCCGTGTTCGCGAGAACGAGTATTTCGATGCCGCCCTGCGGCGTTTCAAGCGTGCCTGCGAGAAGGCGGGCATTCTCACCGAGCTGCGCCGGCGCGAATTCTACGAGAAGCCCACTCAGGAACGGAAACGCAAGAAGGCCGCCGCCATCAAGCGCCACATGAAGCGGGTCTCCCGCGACGGCATGCTGCGGTCTCAGCGCTGACCTTCCCGCATGAGTCTCAAAGCTCGCATCACGGACGATATGAAGACCGCGATGCGGTCCGGGGAGCGAGAGCGGCTCTCCGCCGTCCGCATGATCCTCGCGGCCGTCAAGCAGCGCGAGGTGGACGAGCGCATCACGCTCGACGACGCCCAGGTGCTCGCCGTGCTGGAGAAGATGATCAAGCAGCGGCGGGAGTCCATCTCCCAGTTCGAGAGCGGCGGCCGCGCCGATCTCGTCGCCAAGGAGACCGCCGAGCTCGAGATCCTCAAGAGCTATCTCCCCGACCAGCTGAGCGATGCGGAGATCGCCTCGCTCATCGACGAGGCGATCCGCTCGACCGGCGCCGCTTCCATCAAGGACATGGGCAAGGTGATGGGCGTCGTGAAGCCGAAGGCTCAGGGGCGCGCGGACATGGGCGCGTTGAGCGCCCGCATCAAGGAAAGGCTGGCCGGGCGCTAGCCTCTCCAGGGCTCAGCATGCCGTCGGCTTCTGAGCTATTCTTGCCACGTCGCACGGCGGTCCGGGTGCCATGGGCCTCATTCCTCGCAGCTTCATCGATGAGCTCATCGCGCGGGCCAACATCGTCGAGGTCGTCGGGTCGCGCGTCGCTCTGAAAAAGGCGGGCCGCGAGTACAAGGCCTGCTGCCCCTTCCACAGCGAGAAGACGCCCTCCTTCTGGGTGAGCCCCGAGAAGCAGTTCTACCACTGCTTCGGCTGCGGCGCGCATGGGACCGCGCTCTCCTTTCTGATGGAGCACGATCGGCTGCCTTTCCCGGAAGCCGTCGAGGAGCTCGCCTCGAGCCTCGGGATTCCCGTTCCCCGTGAGGAGGGGCCGAGCCCCGCGCCGGCGCGCCGCGACACCGGGAGTCTCCACGAGCTGATGGCCCACGTCGCCCGCTTCTACTCGGAGGCTTTGAGAAGCAACGAGCGGGCGAAACAGTACCTCACGCAGCGCGGTTTGAGTCGCGAGATCATCGATCGCTTTGCGATCGGGTACGCGCCGAATTCGTGGAACGAGGTGCTGCGGCGCTTCGGCGGCACGGCGGACGGCCGCCGGCAGCTCATCGAGCTCGGCCTCGTCATCGAGAAGAGCGAGCCGCGACAGACGAGCGGCGCGGAAGCGGGGCCCGGGATGGCCGCGAGCGAGCCGAGCGTGTCGAGCGTGCCGGATGGCGGCGCACGGCTCTACGACCGGTTTCGCGACCGGATCATGTTTCCTATTCGCGATGCTCGGGGGCGCGTCATCGCCTTCGGCGGCCGAGTGCTCGACCAGGGCGAGCCCAAGTACCTCAACTCGCCGGAGACCGTGCTCTTTCACAAGGGGCGTGAGCTCTACGGTCTCTACGAGGTTCGCCAGAGCCGGGCGGCACTCACGAGGCTGCTCGTCGTGGAGGGGTACATGGACGTCGTGCGGCTCCATCAGTTCTCCGTCCCCTACGCCGTGGCCACGCTCGGCACGGCGACGACGCCCGAGCATCTGAAGCGGATCTTTCAGCTCGTCCCCGAGGTCACTTTCTCGTTCGACGGCGACCGCGCCGGACGCGCGGCGGCGTGGCGTGCGCTCGAGAACTCCCTGCCCGAGGCGCTGGAAGGCCGAGAGATCCGCTTCCTGCTCCTGCCAGAGGGGGAAGACCCCGACACGCTCGTTGCCAAGGAAGGCCGAGACGCGTTCGAGCATCGGCTGGCCACGGATGGTCTGCTCCTGTCGGAATACGTCGTGCGGGAGCTCGGCCAGCGCGTGACCACTCGAGGCGCCGACGGGCGCGCCCGCGTGGCGCAGATCGCTCGACCGCTGCTGGAACGCGTGCCGGAGGGGATCTATCGGAGGCTGCTCGTCGAGAGATTGGCGCAGGCCTTCGGATTCCAGCGGACGCCGGAAGGCCTTGCGGAGCTGCTCGGGGTGCGGATCGGCCGGCGACTCGAGGCCAGCCGGCGGCCCGGGAGCATCGGCCGGGGTAGTCTCGTCCGACAGGCGGTGCGGCTGTTGCTGCACTTCCCGGAGACGGCACTGCGTGTCCGGGCCGAGAGCCTTGCTGGGCTCGAGCGGGTGGAGGAGCCGGGAGCGCCGTTACTCCTCGCACTGCTGGCCGACCTGCGTGAGCAACCGGCCCAGAGCACCGGTCAGGTGCTGGAACGGTGGCGGGAGCGGCCGGAGGGAGCACACCTCGCGCGCCTGGCCGGCGCTGAGGCCCTGGTGCCGAGCGCTGCCGCCGCCGAGAGCGAGCTCGAGCAGGCCCTCGAGCGGCTGCTCGAGGAGACCGGCCGCCGCAGGCTGGACAGCCTGCTCGAGAAGGACCGGGCCGGGGGGCTGTCGAGTGAAGAAAAGGTTGAGATTCAAAGACTTACTCAAGACCTGGCCCGGGGGCGCCCCCTCGCGGCGGCGCCCTGAGCGGAGGGCCGAGTTGCGAATTTGGCAGATCCCCGTAAGTCAAATAGAATGGCCCGCTTTGCCCGACAAGCCCTTGAGTTGCCACGGCCCGGTACTCACATAGGGGATATCAAATTCACGCTCGTCACGCGCACCCGCGCCGCGCCGCCTACACCATGACACGCAAGCAGAAGTCTGCACCCGTCAGCAAGAAGCGCACTCCAACCGCGAAGCCGATCAAGCTCGCCGCCCTCAAGAAGGCGGCTGCCCCGACGGTACGGGATCGCAAAACGGCCGCACCGAAGCGGCCGACTGAAGCTGCGCCGAGGCCTGCCGATAACGTTGCGGCCCCGGGAACTCCCGGGTCCGGGACGACTCAGCCTGAGAGCGAGGCCAGAGCCGGCTCGAGGAATGCTGGGGAGAAGCGAGTCTTGGGAATCGAGCGCCGCGTGACCGTGATATCCGAAGATCATCAGTCGCAGATCAAGCTGCTCATTGCGCGCGGCAAGGAGCAGGGCTATCTCACGTACGCGCAGGTGAACGATCACCTGCCCTCGGAGATCGTGGATCCCGAGCAGATCGAGGACATCGTCAACCGGATCAACGATATCGGCATTCCGGTCTACGAGAAGGCGCCGGACACCGAGTCGCTGCTCGCGACCGAGCCTGCCACCCCCGCCGACGAGGAGGCCATCGAGGAAGCGGCAGCGGCGCTTGCAGCGCTCGACGCCGAGCTCGGCCGCACCACGGATCCCGTCCGCATGTACATGCGCGAGATGGGGACCGTGGAGCTCCTCACGCGCGAGGGCGAGATTCGCATCGCCAAGCGCATCGAGGAAGGCCTCGACGCCGTGCGCACGGCCCTGTCCATGTACCCGCCCACGTTCGAGTTCCTGCTGAAGGCCTACGAGCCGGTGAAGACCGGCCAGGCCCGGCTCGTCGACGTGATCGTCGGCTTCATCGATCCCAACGCGCCGGACGTGATCGCCCAGCCGCAGAATCCGACGAAGCTCGAGATCATCGCCGAGGAGGAGAGCGACGACGAGGAGGAGTCCGACGAGGACGACGAGGATGAGGAGGCCGTGGACACCGGCCCCGATCCGGAGGAGGCCGCGCGCCGCTTCGCGTCCCTCCAGAAGGGCTTCGGGCAGATGCTCGCGGCCATCCAGAAATCCGGCGCGACCGATGCGCGAACGCTGCGTCTGCGCAAGAAGCTCGCGGCGGAGTTCATGGAGCTCAAGCTCTCGCCGCGCATGTTCGATGCGCTGATCCTGAACCTCCGCGCGCACATCGGCGAGATCCGCCAGCTCGAGAAGGAGATCATGATCCTCGCCGTGCGCGACGCCGGCATGCCGCGCAAGGATTTCATCGCGACGTTCCCCAAGAACGAGACCAGCTCCCGCTGGCTCGCCAGGCACGTGAAGGCCGGCAAGAAATACTCGGCTCCGCTCGCGAGGCTCAAGGAGGAGATCGAGCGCCGCCAGAAGAAGCTCGAGGTGCTCGAGGAGCAGTATCACCTGCTCGTCGCCGACCTGAAGGACATCAACCGCGAGGTGTCGAT
>JASHYG010000150.1 GCA_030043215.1 Gammaproteobacteria bacterium | reverse complement strand
AAGCGCTGGCCGATCAGAAGGTGGGACTGGTGTGCGAGGTGGGCGACGCGCAGGGCGTGCTCATCTCTCAGATGCTCGGCCTGGATCTGGAGCAGCTCGGCCTGCCTGTCGAGGAAGACCTCCGTCTTGCGCGCCACGCCCGGATCATTGCCTGAAAGCCTCGCGGCGACCGCCGCCGCGAAGGCCTCGGCGCCGGCGAGCGCCTCGGGCGCTTCCGTTTCGGGTTTCTCATCCTCGTTGCCGAGGACGCCGCCGAGTAGACCTTCCGCCATCTCATGCCCCTTCTTTTGACTTCTTTCGTGAGGCGAAGCCTCTCGTGTCCGGGCGTCGCGCGGTCAGCGCCGTTGGCTCGCCGTCGCGGCGCGCGCTTGCCTCAGCTCTGCCCAGCGTGGAGCATACCTCAGCGCCTCCCCGTATTTGGCGAGCGCGTCGCTCCAACGGCCCTGCTTCGCGAGCACGTCGCCCCAGGCTTTCAGTGGGTCGGCGAAGTGCGGGCCTCTGTCGTGCGCTAGAGAAAACTCGCGCGCGGCACCGGGGAGGTCGCCTCGAGCCAGGAGTGCTTGGCCCCACTCGTAGTAGGCCATCGGGAGGTCGGGCGCTTGACGCACCGCCTCCGCGAACCAGCGGTCGGCCGTGGCCGCATCCCCGGCCGCCGCAGCAACCTTGGCGCGGGTGCGGACGCAGAGATAGCAGTCCGTCGGCGTTTGCGAGACGAGCGCGGTGGCCGATGCGGTGTCGCCTGTCATCGCCTCGGCGTAGGCGAGCAGGGGATCGTACTGGGTCTCGAGCGCGAGTTGCGGGCGAGCAGCGAATTCGGGACTCGGCGCTTTGGATTTCTGCGCCTCCTCCTCCGCAACGAGCGCCTTTGCGACATCGAGTGCCTGCGCCCAGTCGCCTGCGGCGGCGTTGACGTCCCAGCGAGCCTCCAGCACCGTGTTGTCCGCAGGTCCGGCGGTAAGCGCGTGCGCCAGATCCTCGCGGGCAGCCGCCTCATCGTGCAACCGCGCGGCCACCTGGGCACGCTCTGCGTAAGAATCGCTGACCGGATGGACTTCTGCGCGCTGGTCATAGACTTCGAAATCGCGCCCAAGCGCTGCGAAGTCGCCTGTGGCTCGATCGATATAGCCATGTCCCTCGGCTATGATCCAGGGGTAGGCATCCTGTTGTGAGGCCGGTTGATCTTGCCTCCTGATTTCGATCTCCTTGCGTGCAAGGTCGACGGTAGCCTCGTCGTGCCCCAGCCTCGCGCTGCTCGCTATAGCCTGTGTCCAGTGAACCAGTCCGCGAGGATCGCCGTCGATCGAGAGGAGCGCTTCCGAGAGCGCACGGCGCGTGTCCGGATCTGCGTGGGCTAACAGCGAGTAGGCACCGATCTGCCCTTGACTGGACAGCGCCCCCACCCTCGCACTGTGCACATAACGCTGAGCAGCCGCGTAGGCCTCGGCGGGGCGACCCATCGCTTCCAGATAGATGACGTCATTGATGGGGTCGAAGATTGCGAACGCTTGCTCAGCCGCCGTCTGCATCAGGCGATCCAGATCCGCGCTCGATCCGCTCACCACGATCGGGTCGGCACCGGCAATGTGCAACACGAGAGAGACTTGCTCGTCTACCCCTTCGCGCAGCTCTCCGTTCACCACGGTCTGGTGACCGAGCCAGTGGTGCAGGAAGCGCTCGAGCTCGTCGACGGAGACGCCCGTCTCCGGGATCTGCACCCTCAGGACGTCCGCTTGATCCACGCGGACTTCGCCCCCCGAGTAAGTGAAGGAGTGATCGTTCGCCGTAGCGCGGATCGACGCGACACGGCTCGCTAGGTCCTGGGCAAGGGCCTGACTGGTGACTCCGCGCGCCTCAAAGTCCGACGGCACGGTGAAGTCCTCCACGACGAGGCCGTGGTCGCTCATCGCCTCGACGGTCATGCGGGTCGCGGCGGCGAGCACACCGACGACGAGCACCGCGATGGCGGTGTAGAGCCAGTTGCGAACATGGTCGGCGTAGCGCTTGCGCTTCGCCGCCGTGACAGCGAGCCGCAGCTGGGTCAGGCGAGACGCATGCTCGTCCTCGAGGTGATGACGCTGGGTCTCGAGGAGCCGGGTCTGCTCGGTGAGGAACGCCTCAGTCTGGCGGGCGACGCCCGGGTCCTGGCGCGAGGCGATCGCCGCGACCGCCGCAGCGAATGCCTCGGCGCCGGCCAGCGCCTGGGGCGCTTCGGTCTCCGGCTGCTCGTCCCCTCCGCCGAGGACGCCGCCTAACAACTCGTCCGCCATGCTGAATGCCCCGAGCGTCCCCGCGTGATGCCGTTTCTGTGCCCGATGATGCCGTTTCTGTGGCGGTCAGTCGCGCTGCTTTGCCGCCGCGTCGCGGACTTGCCTCAGTGCCAGCCAGCTCGGCGCGTACTCGAGCGCCTCGTCGTATTTGGCTAGGGCGTCTCTCGGGTGGTCTTGCTTGACGAGCACGTCGCCCCATCCCTTCAGTGGGTCCGCGAAGCGCGGACCCTTGTCGTGGGCGAGCGAGAACTCGCGGGCGGCACCTGCGAGATCGCCGCGGGCGAGGAGCGCTTCACCCCACTCGTAGTACGCCATTGGAAGGTCAGGAGCTTGCCGCACCGCCTCGGCGAACCAGCGATCGGCGGTGGCCGCATCGCCTGCCGCCGCGGCGACCTTGGCGCGGGTGCGCACGCAGAGATAGCAGTCTGTGGGGGTCTGGGAGATGAGCGCCGTGGCGGATGCGGTGTCGCCGGTCATCGCCTCGGCGTAGGCGAGCCACGGGAGATACTCCGTCTCGAGCGCCGACTCCGGGTGATGGGCCGTCAAATCATTGCTCCACGCGGCGAACTGCCGCGTCTGTACGGCCGCTACCAAGGCCTTTGCAGCCGCGAGGGCTTGCTCCCAGTTTCCCGCGGCGGCGCTGACATCCCAATGCGCCTCCAGCACGGAGCGATCGGCGGGCCCTGCGGCAAGCGCAGAGGCCAAATCCTCGCGGGCAGCCGCCTCATCGTGTAACCACGCGGCAAACTCAGCACGCTCTGCGTAGGAATCGCTGACGGGGTGGACTTCTGCACGTTGGTCAAAGACTTCGAAATCGCGCGCAAGCGCCACGAAGTCGCCAGTGGTTCGATCGATATAGCCGTGCCCCTCTGCGATGATCCAGGGGTAGCCGTCCCGTTGTGACGCTGGTTGATCTTGCCTCCTGGTCTCGACCGCCTTTCGTGCGAAATCGACGGCAACCTCGTCGTGACCCAGATCCGAGCTAGCCGCCGCGGCTTCCATCCAGACGACCGCCAGGTGTGGGTCGATGTCGATGGCAATCAGCGCCCTCCCGAGTGCCTGGCGCCTATCGGGGCCCACGCGGGCCAGCAGCGCGTACGCTTCGGCCCGGTCCTGACTCGACGCGGACGCACTTACGCTCTGCGCATAGCGCAGCGCGGCATCGTAAGCCTCGGAGAGGCGACCTGTGGCGGCCAGATAGATCACGTTGCTGTGCGGATCGAAAATCCCGAACGCATTCTCGGCAGTCTTTTGCATCAGGCGGTCGAGATCGGCGCTCGATCCTTGCACCATGATCGGGTCGGCACCGGCAATGTGCAGCACGATGTAGATCTGGTCGCCTGCGCCCTCGCGCAGCTCTCCATTCACGACCGTTTGATGGCCGAGCCAGCGATGCAGAAATCCTCCCAGCTCGTCGACGGAAATGCCGGTCTCGGGAATCTGCACCTTCAACGTATTGGGTTGATCGGCGTGGACCTCGCTCGAGCGATTGATGGATTGGCGATTCACGGTAGCGCTGATGGCAGCGACGCGGTTCGCCAAGTCCTCCGCGAGCGCCTGGCCGGTGGCTACGCGAGTCGTGAAGTCCGACGGTACGGTGAAGTCCTCGACGACGAGGCTGTGATCTCTCATCGCCTCGACCGTCATACGAGTCGCGGCGGCGAGCACGCCGAGGACGAGCAGCGCGATGGCGGTGTAGAGGCAGTTGCGAACATGATCGGCATAGCGCTTGCGTCTCGCGGCGGAAAGGGTCAGGCGCAGTTGCGTCAGGCGGGACGCGTGCTCCTCCTCGAGGTGATGGCGCTGGGTCTCGAGAAGCCGCGTCTGCTCGTCGAGAAACACCTCGGTCTTGCGTGCGACGCCCGGATCGCTCTCCGAGAGTCTGGCGGCGACGGCCGCAGCGAATGCCTCGGCACCGGCCAGCGCCTGGGGCGCTTCGGTTTCGGGCTGCTCGTCCCCTCCGCCGAGGACGCCGCCCAATAGATCGTCAGCCATGGTGAATGCTCTCTCAGCCTCGCTGGCTCGCCGCCGCGTCGCGAGATTGCTTCAGCGCCGCCCAGTCTGGCGCGTATTGGAGTGCCTCATCGTATTTGGCGAGCGCATCGCTCCAATGTCCCTGCTTCGCGAGCGCATCGCCCCAGGCTTTGAGCGCATCGGCGAAGTGAGGACCTTTCTCGTGCGCGAGAGCCAGCTCCCGCGCCGCTCCCGCGAGATCCCCCCGCGCGAGAAGCGCTTCGCCCCACTCGTAGTAAGCCATCGGCAGGTCGGGAGCCTGGCGCACCGCCTCGGCGAACCAGCGGTCGGCCGTGGCCGCATCGCCTGCCGCCGCGGCAACTTTGGCGCGGGTGCGCACGCAGAGATAGCAGTCCGTGGGGGTCTGGAAGATGAGCGCCGTGGCGGAGGTGGTGTCGCCGGTCATCGCCTCGGCGTACGCGAGCCAGGGACGGTAGACCGTCTGGAGCCTCAGCTCCTGCGCGGTGAGCGGCGGGGTATCGGGCGCAGGCGTGTCGGAACCCGGACTTGGCACCTCGGACTCAGGCCCGGGCGCCCCGCGGCCTTCCACGCCTCCCGCCAGCGACCTCGCCGCGCTCAAGGCCGCCGGCCAGTCCCCCGCTGCGGAACTCACGTACCAGCGCGCCTCCTGCACCGTCCTATCGATCGGCCCCGTGGCGAGTGCGCGCGAGAGCTGCCGCTCGCTTCGAGTAAGCTGATGCAGAGCGGCGGCCATGTAGGCTCTCTCAGCGTAGACGTCTCCGAACGACTGCCTGGGGGCGAGCACAGCTTCGTAAGTCCGCTGGTACGCGGCGAAATCGCCTAGAGCTCGATCAATATAGGCGTGCGCTTCGGCCATCAACCTGGGATAGCTACCGCGGTCCTCGGACACCATATCGGATTGCTTCATCCCGAGCATCTTGCGATAGAAACTCACCGCGGCCTGATCGTGGCCGGACTCCGCGCTGATGCTGGCAGCCCCCCACCAATTCGTCGTATCACGTGGACCGAAATCGACCGCGCTCAATTCCGTCGAGAGCGCCCGACGGCGGTCCAGATCGAAACCGCCCATGAGCCCATAGTAGTGAGCTCGATCGGGCGCAGGCATTGTTGCGACGGCGGAGCTCTGCACGTACTGGACGGCCGCCTCGTAGGCCTCTGCGGAGCGGTCCGTGCCGGCGAGATATTTGACGTTGTTCTCGGGATCGTAAATCGCGAACGCTTTCTCGGCGGCGGCCTGCATCAGACGGTCCAGATCCGTGGTGGGCCCTGTCACCACGATCGGAGTCACGCCGGGGATGTGCAGTACGACGGAGATCTGGCCGCCCGGCTCGTCGCGGAGCTCTCCGCTCAGCACGGTTTGATGGCCGAGCCAGCGATGCATGAAGCGCTCCAGCTCGTCCACGGATAAGCCGGTCTCCGGAATCTGCACCTTCGGGCTGTCGGCCTGGTCGGAGCGGATCTCACCCGATTGAGTGATGGAATGGCTGTTCGCTTCTGCGCGAATGGCGGAGAGGCGGGTGGCCAGATCCTCGGCGAGCGCCTGGCTCGTGATGCCGCGGGCCGCAAAATCCGCCGGCGTGGTGAAGTCTTCGACCACGAGGCTGTGATCCGTGATCGCCTGGACGGTCATGCGAATGATGGCGATGAGCACGCCGAGGGCGATCAGCGCAATGCAGGTGTACAAACCGTTGCGCATCCGGTCGGCGTAGCGCTTGCGCTTCGCGGCGGCGACGCTCAGGTGCAGGTGGCGCAGGCGGGCGGTGTGCTCGTCCTCGAGATGCTGCGCCTGCAGGTCGAGCAGCCGGGCCTGTTTGTCGAGGAACACCTCGGTCTTGCGCGCGACACCCGGGTCGTCGCCGCTCAGGCGGGAAACGGTCGCGGCGGCGAATGCCTCGGCGCCGGCCAGCGCTTCGGGCGCAACCGG
>JASHYG010000149.1 GCA_030043215.1 Gammaproteobacteria bacterium | reverse complement strand
CCACCGAGCACATCCTCGCCGGCTTGCACACGCGCGTCGCTCGGAATGAGCTCGCGGACGTCCCCGCGCTGATCGCCGCGCTGCGCGAGGCCGTCGCGGAGATTCTGGCTCCTTGCGCCCGGCCGCTCGTCATCGATCCGGAGCGCAAGCCGTTCGTGATTCTCGTGGTCGGGGTCAATGGCTCCGGCAAGACCACGACCATCGGTAAGCTCGCGAAGCGCCTGACGGAGGACGGCTCGAGCGTGATGCTCGCGGCCGGCGACACCTTCCGCGCGGCAGCCATCGAGCAGCTGCAGATCTGGGCCGACCGCACCCGCTCCGCGTTCGCCGCGCAGCAGGCCGGGGCGGATCCGGGCGCGGTCGTGTTCGATGCGGCGCAGTCCGCCCGCTCGCGCGGGATCGAGGTTCTCCTCGCGGACACGGCCGGACGGCTGCACAGCCAGTCGCATCTGATGGAGGAGCTGAAGAAGGTGAAGCGCGTCATCCAGCGCGTCGATCCCACCGCGCCGCACGAGGTGCTGCTCGTCCTCGATGCGAATCAGGGGCAGAACGCGCTGTCGCAGGCCCTGCAATTCCACGAGGCCGTCGGCGTCACGGGCCTCGTCCTGACCAAGCTCGATGGGACGGCGAAGGGAGGCATCGTCATCGCCATTGCCCGCAAGCTCGGCTTGCCCATCCGCTTCATCGGCATCGGCGAGCAGGCGGAGGATTTCGGGGAATTCGACGCCGCCGCGTTCGCGGGTGCACTGGTGGAGGGAGTCGGCGCCTCGGGAGAGGCGGCGTGATCGCGTTCGATCACGTCGTCAAGCGCTACCCGAACGGCCGGGAAGCGCTGGCAGGCGTCAGCTTCCGCATCGCGGCGGGCGAGATGGTGTTTCTCACCGGACGCTCGGGCGCGGGCAAGAGCACGGTGCTCAAGCTGATCGCCCTCATCGAGCGGCCGACGCGCGGCACCGTGCTGGTCGCCGGCAAGAATCTCGGCGCGCTCCCCTCGAGGCGCATCCCCGCGTACCGGCGCTCGATCGGGGTCGTCTTCCAGGATCACCGGCTGCTCATGGACCGTCCGGTGTTCGATAACGTGGCGCTGCCGCTGATCGTCGCGGGCTCTCCCCTCAAGGAGACGGACAAGCGGGTGCGCGCCGCGCTCGACCAGGTGGGGCTGCTCGGCAAGGAGCGCATGCTGCCGCTCGAGCTGTCCGCGGGCGAGCAGCAGCGGGTCGGCATTGCGCGCGCCGTCGTCAGCAAGCCCACGCTGTTGATTTGCGACGAGCCGACCGGCAATCTGGACCGGGACCTGGCCGTCGAGGTGATGAGGCTGCTCAAGCGCTTTCAAAACGTGGGGGTGACCGTCGTCGTCGCGACGCACGACATCCACCTTGTGCAGGAGCACGAGTCCGGCCAGCGCACGATCGTGCTCGACGACGGCCGTATCCAGGGCGGCGCCGGCGAGGAGCCGCTGCCGAGCATCGTCGCAAGCCGGTGAGCTCGTGAGCATCGCCGTCTATGGGACGCGTCACGCCCAGGCCTTTCTGGGATCGCTCGGCCGTCTTGCGCGCAGTCCCTTCGCGACCTTCCTCACGGTGCTCGTGATCGGGCTCGCGCTCGCCCTGCCGCTCGCCCTGCAGCTTCTCGTCACCAATGCGAGCCGCGCCACCGGCGGCTTCACGAGCGCGGTTGACGTCTCGGTCTACTTCAAGCAGAACGTGGCGCTCGCTGAGGTCCAGCAGCGCGCAGCGAACGCAAGGGCGCAGCCCGGCGTTGCCGAGGTCACCGTGATCTCCGCCGACGATGCGCTGAAGGAGTTCCAGAAGTACTCGGGCTTCGGCGCGGCGCTGCAGGCGCTCGAGCAGAACCCGCTGCCCAATGCGCTGCGGGTGCGCCCCGCGGCAGATGCGATGTCCCCGTCCGATCTCGCGCGGCTCGAGCGCTACCTCGCGGCGTGGCCCGAGGTCGATACGGTGCAGGTCGACTCCCAGTGGGTCGAGCGGCTCAACGCGATCCTCGATGTCTTGAAGCGCGTGCTCCTCGTCGCCGCCGTCCTGCTCGGGGCAGGCGTGCTCGCGGTCGTGGGCAACACCGTGCGCCTCGAGATCCAGAATCGCCGTGCAGAGATCGAGGTGGTGAAGCTCGTGGGCGGCTCGAATGCATTCGTCCGCCGGCCCTTCCTGTACACCGGTGTCATCTACGGAGTGACCGGCGCGTTGGTTGCCTGGGGCGTCATGGCGATCGCGCTCGGAGTGCTCGAAGGGTCGGTCGCAAACCTGGCCAAGCTCTACGGCAGTCAGTACGCCCTCGCGGGCCCTGCCGCCGAGGAGGTGCTCTGGCTGTTCGCCGGTGGCGCCGTGCTCGGCTGGCTCGGTGCATGGATCTCGGCAACGCGCCACCTCCGGCGCATCGAGCCCCGAGCCTGAGCCGGCCCGAGCCTCGAGGGCCGGGGCGGCAGGGCTGCCAAGCCGTAGAGTCCCCGGACCGACGGCTCTGTAAGTGATTGTTATATATTACTTTGTTTCCCCTGCCGCCGGGAACCAAGTGACCCATTTAGCACTCCAAGAACTCGAGTGCTAAAATCCCTCACATCGGGAGAACCTCTTCGAGGAAAGATGACCGCAGCCGCACTGGTCGCTCGCAATCCGGACCTCGCCATGGCGGGGCCCATCGGCAGTCTCGACGCCTACCTCGAGCGGGTGAGCCACATTGCCGTGCTCACGCGCGAGGAGGAGCGCGACCTCGCCATCCGCTTCCGCCGCGACAACGATCTCGAAGCCGCGCGCAAGCTCGTGCTCGCGCACCTTCGGTTCGTCGTGCACATTGCCCGGGGCTATGCCGGCTATGGCCTCCCCGTCGGCGACCTGATCCAGGAAGGCAACGTCGGCCTCATGAAGGCCGTCAAGCGCTTCGACCCGAGCCTCAACGTGCGCCTGGTGTCGTTCGCGGTTCACTGGATCCGCGCGGAGATCCACGAGTATGTGCTGCGCAACTGGCGGCTCGTGAAGGTCGCGACGACCAAGGCTCAGCGGAAGCTCTTCTTCAACCTGCGCCGCTTCAAGAAGAACCTCGGCTGGCTGTCGGGAGAGGAGACGCGCAGCGTCGCGCAGGACCTCGGCGTCACCCCGGCGGAAGTCACCGAGATGGAGCAGCGCCTCGCCGCTCGCGATCTCGCCTTCGACGTCTCTCCCGATGAGGACGAGGAATCCACGTTCAGCCCCGCCGCCTTCCTGCCCGCGCCGGCCTCCGATCCGGCGGAGAGCGTCGAGGCGGCCGAATGGGAGAGCGATTCCTCGGACAGGCTCCATCAGGCCCTCGACCGGCTGGATGACCGCAGCCGCGACATCCTCGAGCAGCGCTGGATCGGCGAGCAGAAGGCGACGCTGCATCAGCTCGCGGACAAGTACGGCGTCTCGGCCGAGCGCATCCGGCAGATCGAGTCGAACGCGCTCACGAAGCTGCGCACGATCATGGCGCCTGCCGCGGCGGGTTAGCCGAGGTCCTCCGACGGGCGGACACGCACGTCGGCCGTGAGCTCGAGCAAGTCGATCTCCTCCTCGAGCGCATGGAAAGCGTCGTCGCCGATGGTGCCGCGGGCGCGCAGATTCACGAGCGCCCGCCGCTGTGCCGAGACGGCGCGGCGCTGAAGCGCGGCCAGCGCGCCGGCGCTCTCACCCAGTGCCTCCAAGGACACTCCCCGCTCGCTCGTGTGCACCCGCGCCTCGTATTCCCGGCGCAGCACGGTCGCGGGCGGCCGGTCCGGCTCCTCGGCGAGCACTCCGAGCGCAGCACGAGCGGTCTCGGCCCGAGCGAGCATCAGCTCGCGCTGCACCGCGCCGTCGTCCTTTAGACCGAGCCATTGCATGAGGGGACGCAGCGTCGAGCCCTGGATCACGAGCGTGCAGAGCACGACGGCGAATGCGCAGAAGACGATCAGGTCGCGGCGCGGGAACCCGCCGCCCGCGGAGTCCGCTCCCGGCAGCGCCAGGGCCGCCGCGAGCGTCACGATGCCGCGCATTCCGCACCAGGAGGCGACGATCCCGGCGCCGAGGGATGGCGGGGACAGGGCTCCCCGCCCGCCGGACCCGCGGGACGCGCCGGACCTGCGGGACCCGCGGGACCGCCAGCGCGCAACCGTGGTGTGCGACATCACCCAGCCGATCCGTACGAGGACGACCGTGCCGCAAACGGCCGCGGCGCACAGCACGTCGGCATTCCAGTCCGCGCCCTCCGCGCGCGTCAGGATTCCGCGCAGCTGCAGCCCGATGAGCACGAACGCGAGCACATTGAGCACGAAGACCACGACTTCCCAGACCGCATACGATGAGATCCGCACCCTCGCGCCGGTGCGGCCCGGAGCGAGCCGGGCGAGCGTCATCGCATAGCTGATCATCGTGAGGATCGCGGAGAGCTCGAGGCGGTCCGCAATCACCCAGACGGCGAACGTTCCGATGAACTGCAGCAGGATCACGATAGGGATGTCCCGCACTCGCGCCGTGAGCAGGAGGTACGCCCGCGCGAGCACGATGCCCGCAAGGACGCTGCCCACGGAGATCAGTGCGAGCATCGGCAGGACGTGCCAACCGGAGATGGCACCGGTCAGCGCCGTCGCAACCGCGATCCGGTAGATGAGAAGAGCCGTGGCGTCATTGAAGAGGCTCTCGCCTTCCAGCACCACGAGCAGCCTGTGAGGCGGCCGCAGCTTGCGCAGAACGGTGGTCGCCGCGGAAGCGTCAGGGGGCGCAACGATCGCGCCGAGCGTCACGGCGGCCGCCCAGCCGATGCCGGGCACCAGCCGATGGACCACGATGGCGACAGCCGCGACGGTCACCAGAACGGCCACCACGGCGAGGCTCGCGACCGGCAGCAGGTTCTTCCTCAGATCTCGGGGCGATGCGTCGTAGGCGGCATCGAGCAGCACCGGAGCGACGAACAGCGCGAGCGCGAGCTCCGGGTCGAGCGCGACCCGGGGCGTCCCGGGAATGAGCGCGAGCGCCACGCCCGCGAGCGCGAGCAAGGCGGGATACGGCACGCCGATCCGATCCGCCCAGAGCGCGAGCACGGCCCCGATCAGCAGCAAGGCAATGATGATCTCGAACAGGAGCATGCGCGCCGCCGGTGAAAGTGCATAGAATGGCAGCCCGCATGCGCCTCTACCACCACTCCCTCTCACCCGCGGTGTGAGCGCGTGAGCCAGCCAGAGCAGCCGCGCTCCGTCGCACGGCACGAGGACGGCCGCTGGCGCTGTGCCTGGTGCGGCTCGGACCCGCTCTACGTGCAGTACCACGATACCGAATGGGGCATGCCGTCGCACGATGACGGCCACCTCTTCGAGATGCTCTGCCTCGAGGGCGCGCAGGCCGGCCTGAGCTGGATCACGATCCTGCGCAAGCGCGAGAACTACCGCCGAGCGTTCGACGGATTCGATGCGCGCGCGATCGCGCGCTACACCCCGGCTCGGATCGAGCGGCTGCTCGGGGACGTCGGCATCGTGCGCAACCGCCTCAAGGTCCAGTCGGTCGTGCTCAATGCCCGGGCGTTTCTCGAGATCTCGGGCGGCGGCGGCTTCGCCGAGGTCATCTGGCGGTTCGCGCCGCCGGCGAGGCGCCGCCGACTCAAGTATCTCCACGAGATTCCGGCGTCCACGCCGGAGAGCGATGCGCTGAGCAAGGAGCTCTCGCGGCGCGGCTTCAAGTTCGTCGGCTCGACGATCGTATACTCGTTCATGCAGGCCGTCGGCGTCGTGGACGATCACCTGCAACGATGCTGGGCCGCCAAGGACCGCAGGAGGTAACGGACCCGCGGCGGGTCAGCTCATTCCCCGCCCCAGACCTCCCGGGCCACATCAACGATGAGCCGCAGCTTCGCGAACTGCTCGTCGATGGACATCGTGGCGCCGGCGATCCCGCTCGCGAAGCCGCATTGCGGGCTCAGGCAGAGCTGCTCGAGCGGCAGGAAGCGGCTCGCCTCATCGATGCGGCGCGCGAGATCCTCCTTGCGCTCGAGCCGCCCGCTCTTGGTCGTCACCAGCCCGAGCACGACGGTCTTGCCCTTCGGGACGAAGCGCAGCGGTTCGAAGCCTCCGGCCCTCGCCGTGTCGTACTCGAGGAAGTACCCCTCCACCCCTACCTCGTTGAAGAGCACCTCGGCGACCGGATCGTAGCCGCCGGAGGCGACCCAGTTGCCGGCGAAGTTG
>JASHYG010000148.1 GCA_030043215.1 Gammaproteobacteria bacterium | reverse complement strand
ACGCCGTTCTCGTCTGCCGACAGCGGGCTCACCACCGGCATCAGGCCGCTGTCGAGGAGCTTGCGGATGACGGTCGTCTCGATGAAGTCGATGTCGCCGACGAAGCCGAAGTCCACCGTCTCCTCGCTGCCGTCTATCTTGGAGGGCGGCCGCTTGTGGGCGCGGACCAGGCCCGCATCGACGCCGCTCACGCCGATAGCGTCGATGTTCAGGTCGCGACACAGCGCGAGGATGCGCGTGTTGATGAGTCCGTTGAGCACCATCGCCGTGAGGTCGATCGACCGCTGGTCCGTGACCCGGCGGCCTTGGACGATGCGCGTCGGCACGCCGAGCGCATCCGAGAGCTCGGTGAGCTGCGGGCCGCCTCCGTGCACCATCACCACGCGAACGCCGAAGCAGTGCAGGATGCCGATCTGCTCGATGAGGGTCCGCGTGGAGGCCGCATCGCCGAAGACCCCGCCGCCCGCCTTCACCACGAAGGTCTTGCCCTTGTACAGGCGGATGTAGGGCGCGGCGCTGCGGAGCGCCCGTATCGCGAGCGCCTGATCCGATTTGTGAATCAGCAAGGGTCAGACTCCTTTGAGCATTCGATAGAGCACCGCCATCTGTGCGGTCAGGCGGTTGTAGGCCTCGGGCTGCACGATGCTGCGCGGACCGTCGAGCACCTCGTCGGCCACGGCCGTGTTGCGGCGGACGGGCAGGCAGTGCATCAGCCGGCAATCCGGGGCGGCGCGCGCGAACCAGCTCTCGCGCACGCACCAGCCGGTAAGTGCGGCGCGCAGCCGGGTATCGGCTTCCGCGTCGCCGTAGTGCACCGTTGAGCCCCATTCTTTTGCGTAGACGACGCGCGCGCCTTCGAGAGCGTCATCGCGGTCCGTCGTCTCGCGCACGGAGCCGCCGGAGGCGGCCGCCGCGCGGCGCGCCTTCTCCAGGAGCGGCGCCGGCAGGCCGAAGCCGTCGGGACGCAGGACGATCACCTCCATGCCACGCATCGCGGCCATGTGAACCGCGGCGGCGGGCACGGCGAGCGGCAACGCGCGCGGATGGTAGGCCCAAGAGAGGACGAAGCGTCCGCCGCGGGGCACCTCGTAATCGTCGAGCGTCTTCCAGTCGGCGAGCGCCTGGCAGGGATGATTCGCCGCGGACTCGAGGTTGATGAGCGGCTTCGTGACGAGCGAGGCCATGGCGTTGAAGCTCGTCTCGGAGAGATCGTCGGCGAGGCTCCTCGCCTCGCCGAATGCCCGGATGCCGAGCGCGTCGCAGTACGAGGCGAGCACGGGGATGCCCTCGCGCACGTGCTCCGCGGCCGCGCCGCTCATGACGGCGCCGAGGCGCGTCTCCATCTGGTACGAGCCCTGACCGGGCGTGATGACGAAGGACGTCCCGCCGAGCCTGGACATCCCCGCCTGGAACGAGGCCAGCGTGCGCAGCGAGGGATTGAAGAACAGCAACCCCAAGATCTTGCCGGCAAGCGCCTGCGGCTCCGGGCGCGCCTCGAGGCGCCGCGCCAGGTCGAGCAGCGCGACGATCTCGTCGCGCTGGAAGTCTGCGAGGTCGGTGAACCGTTTCATGAGGTCACGGTAGCGCTTTCAGGGTCTCGCGCAGCAGATCCACGTGCTGCTCCTCGAGAATGTAGGGCGCGAGGAGGCGCAGCACGTGCGGGTCGCTGCTCGTGCCGGCGAGGATGCCGCGCGCGAGCAGCTCGGACTGGATCTCCTTCGCGGGCCGCCGGGTGCGCAGCCCCGTGAGGAAGCCCGCGCCTTGATGGCCCGTGACGGGTCCGACGATGCAGGTCTCGCGGATGTACGCCGCGACGCGCCGGACACGCTCGAGCAGATGCTCCGACTCGATGGCGTCGATCACGGCTTCGATGGCCGCGCAGGCGAGCGGACCGCCGCCAAAGGTGGTCCCGAGCAGATCGAGCTGTACGCCGCCCGCGACCTTCGGACCCATGAGCAGGGCCGCGCAGGGGAAGCCGTTGCCGAGCGCCTTGGCGCACGTGATCATGTCGGGCGTGATGCCGTACATGCTGGCCGCAAAGGGGTGGCCGGTCCGGCCCATACCGCATTGCACCTCGTCGAAGATCAGCAACGCGCCCGTCTGATCGCACCGGTGGCGCAGCGCTTGCAGGAAGGCCGCACCCATGTCGAAGGCGCCGCCGAGTCCCTGGATGGGCTCGACGATGACCGCCGCCGTCCGGTCCGTCACGTGCTGCTCGATGGCTGCGATGTCCCGCCGCGGAATGAAGCTCACGTCGAACGGCGCCCGGGGGAAGCCGTACCACTTCTGCGCCGCGCCCCAGGTGACCGCGCCGGCCGCCGCCGTGCGGCCGTGGAAGCCATGCTCGATGGCGGCCACATGGGCGCGCCGCGTCAACCGGAACGCCATCTTCAGCGCGTTCTCGTTCGCCTCGGCTCCGCTCGAGACCAGGAACACCGTATCGAGGCCGAGGCCCGCGAAACGCACGAGCCGTGCGGCAGCGCGCAGGCGGACATCCATGGTCACGGCGTTGGTTTGAAACTGACAGGTGCGGGCCTGCTCGGCGAGCGCGCGGGTCCACCCCGGATGTCCGTATCCGAGCGCGGCGACCGCATGGCCGCCGTACAGATCGAGCACGCGCTCTCCCTTGCTGCCGCGCAGCCACACGCCCTCCGCCGAGACCACCTCGAGCGGATACTGCGCGAACACGCGCGCCAGGTGATCCTCCACGGATGCGGGGGGCCTCGTTGCGGCGGCGGCGGAGCTCATAGACATCTCCTCAAGTCCAGCCCGGGGCGGGCAGCTCGAGACCCGCGGTCTCGGGCAGGGAAAACATGCGGTTCAGCCACTGGATCGCGCCGCCGGCCGCACCCTTCGTGAGATTGTCGAGCACGCACATCACGGCGACGGTGCGGCCGTTGGCCGCGGCGGAGAGATGCGCGTAATTGCTCGCGACCACATTCTTCAGCCGCGGCGCCTCGTCGAGGACCCTCACGAACGGGGAGCGCGCGTAGAACTCGCGGAGCGCCGCGATCGCCCGCGCCGAGTCGATCGAGGAACGGAGCGAGCCCTGCACCGTCACGTGAATGCCTCGGGCGAACGGACCCGAGGAGGGCACGAAGCTGAAATCGGCCTCCACGCCGGAGGCCGCGCGGGCACAGGCGATGACCTCGGGCACGTGCCGATGCGCGAGCGCGCCGTAGCTGTAGACATCGCTGTGACGCAGTGGGTGGTGAGTGCCCTCGACCGGCTTGCGTCCGGAGCCCGTGCTGCCCGTGATGCCGGAGACGTAGAGCGTCGGGGCCGTGAGTCCGAGCTTGAGCAGCGGCACGCTCGCGAGCAGGATCGCGCTCGCGAAGCAGCCCGGATGCGCGACGTGGCGCGTCGGCAGGGACTCGAGGTGCTCGGACAGCGCGCAGGTGAACTCCGCGAGCCGCCGCGGCGCGCCGTGCGCGTGGCGGTACACGGCCTCGTAGCCTTCCGCCGAGCGGTAGCGGAAATCCGCCGAGATGTCGACGACGCGCGGATGCTTGCCCGCGCGCTCCGCTGCGGTGAGCAAGCGGTCGATGAGCGGCGCGGCGACGCCGTGAGGCGCGGCGGACAGCAGCGCGGAGCTCGGCGCCTCGGCGAGGAGGGCCTCGATCTGCGGCTGGGACTGGAAGCGCGTGTCCGGATAGGCGCTTGCGAGGTGCGGGAAGGCGCTCGCCACCGGCTCGCCCGGCTTGCTCTCCGACAGCACGCCGGCCAGCTCGAATCCCGGGTGTGCCGCGAGCAGGCGCAGCAACTCGCCCGCGACATAGCCGCTTCCGCCGAGCACGATTGCCGGAATTC
>JASHYG010000147.1 GCA_030043215.1 Gammaproteobacteria bacterium | reverse complement strand
TCGATGAGCAGCATGCGCCGCTTGGTGGCCGCGAGGGAGGCGGCGAGATTCACGGCCGTGGTCGTCTTGCCCACGCCGCCCTTCTGGTTGGCGATCGCGATGACGCGCTTCATGGGCGGATAGTATCGGAGTCGGCGCACTCCGCGGCGCACTCCGCGACGATGAGATGGCGCTCCTCCTCGAGGCCGGGAATCCGGAGCGGCCGGGAGCGGACGATGCGCCAGGGCGGCCGGACGGCGGCGATCTCGGCGGACGGGTAGCGGCCCTTCATGGCGAGCACCCGCGTCTCCGGACCGCAGAGGCCCCTCACCGTGGCGAGCAGCTCGGGAAGCGCGGCGAGGGCGCGCGCGGCGACGGTATCGAACGGGATCTGCGGATGCAGGTCCTCGGCGCGCGAGTGCGCGACGGTCACATTCTCCAGCGCGAGCGCGCGGACCGCATGCGCGACGAATCGGACCTTCTTGCTGCTCGAGTCGACGAGCGTGAACCGGCGCTCGGGATTGACGACGGCGAGCGGCAAGCCCGGGAAGCCCGCGCCGGTTCCCACGTCCGCGACGGTCTCGCCCTCGAGCTCCTCGTGGATCGACAGGCTGTCGAGGAGGTGCCGGGTCAGCATTTCCTCGCGCCGCCGGATCGAGGTGAGACTGTACGCCTTGCTCCACTCCGTGAGCTCATCGAGCAGGCGCAGCAGGCGCTCGGCGGCCGCGTCCGTGAGCGCGACGTTGAGGAGCCGCGCCGCCTCGATGAGGCGCGTTCGCTCGATGAGCCGCGTCCGCTCGATGAGGTGCGCGTCGCCGACGAGCGGCCCGCGCTCGTCCCCGCCGCTCACGTTCCGCCGTTCGCGACCAGGGCGGCCATCAGCTCGTTGACCGGGAGGGCATCCAGCCTCTCCGGGTCGGCGAACAGCGCCTGGATGCGCTCGCTCTGCCGTGGCGGGAAGCGCCGGGCCACGGCGCCTTTGAATTTCTCGAGGAGCAGCGGCAGGCCTTCCGCGCGGCGCCTGCGGTGCCCGATCGGATAGTCCACCTCCACGCGCCGGGTGGCCGTGCCGTCGCGGAACAGAACCTGCACCGCATTGCCGATGGAGCGCTTATCCGGGTCGTAGTAGTCCTGCGTGAACCGCGGATGCTCGCGGACCTGCATGCAGGCGCGGAGCCGGTCGATGCGCGGGTCGGCCGCCACGGCGTCCTCGTAATCGTCCGCCGTGAGGCGGCCGAAGAGCAGCGGCACCGCGACCATGTACTGGATGCAGTGGTCGCGATCGGCCGGGTTGGCGAGCGGACCCGTCTTGTCGATGATCCGCACGCCCGGCTCCTGGGTCTCGATGACGATGCGGTCGATGTCGTCGAGCCGCCCCGCGACCTCCCCGTGCAGCGCCATGGCGCATTCGACGGCGGTCTGCGCATGGAACTCGGCGGGATAGGAGATCTTGAAGAGCACGTTCTCCATGACGTAGCTGCCGAAGGGTTGCGGCAGGGAGAGGGGCACGCCCCCGAGCACCGCGTCGTAGAAGCCCCACTTCGGCGCAGTGAGAGCGGACGGATAGCCCATCTCGCCTGCGAGCGCCATCAACGCATGGCGCACCCCACGGCTCGTCGCATCCCCGGCCGCCCAGCTCTTGCGCGAGCCCGTGTTCGGCGCGTGACGGTAGGTGCGCAGTGCGCCGCCGTCGAGCCAGGCGTTGGAGACTGCGTTGACGATCTGGTCGCGCGTGCCGCCCAGCATCGCCGTGGCGACGGCGGTCGAGGCGACGCGGACGAGGATCACGTGATCGACCCCTAAGCGGTTGAAGCTGTTCTTGAGCGCGAGCAGGCCCTGGATCTCGTGCGCCTTGATCATCGCCGTCAGCACGTCGCGCACCGTGAGCGGCGTCGTGCCCTCCATCCGGGCCTTGCGGGACAGGTAGTCGGCGACGGCGAGAATGGCGCCCAGGTTGTCGGAGGGATGACCCCACTCGGCCGCGAGCCAGGTGTCGTTGAAGTCGAGCCAGCGAACCATCGTACCGATGTTGAAGGCCGCCTGCACCGGATCGAGCTCGTAGGAGGTGCCGGGCACCCGTGCGCCTCCGGGCATCACCGCGCCGGGCACGACCGGCCCGAGCAGCTTGGTGCACGCGGGGTACTCGAGCGCGCGGAAGCCGCAGGCGAGCGTGTCCTTCAGTCCGAGGCGCGCGGTCTCGTACGCGAGCGCGCTGCGCACCGTGAAGTTGCGGACGTACTCCGCGATGGCGACGAGCACGTGATCGGGATCGGGACGCGCGGCCGACTTCGAATCGGGGTCGTGACCCGGCCTGGGAGCTTGCGCGGACATGCCGGTTTGCCTCGGCGACTCGCCTGGGCGGATCAGCGCTGGGAGAGCGGCAGGAACCGACGCGGCTCCGGCCCGACGTAGTTCGCCGCCGGGCGGATGATCTTGCCGTCCTCGCGCTGCTCGATCACGTGGGCCGCCCAGCCCGTCGTTCGCGCGATGACGAAGAGCGGCGTGAACATCTGAGTGGGCACGCCCATCAGATGGTACGAGACGGCCGAGTACCAATCGAGGTTCGCGAACATCTTCTTCGCATCCGCCATGACATTCTCGATGCGCTCGGCTATGGCAAACAGCCGGGTGTCGCCCGCCTCGCGCGCCAGGCGGCGCGCGACCTCCTTGATCACCTGGTTGCGCGGGTCCGACACCGTGTAGACCGGATGGCCAAAGCCGATGATGACTTCCTTGTTGGCGATGCGCGCGCGGATATCCGCCTCCGCCTGCGCCGGGCCGTCGTAGCGGCTCTGGATCTCGAGCGCCACCTCGTTGGCCCCGCCGTGCTTGGGACCGCGCAGCGCGCCGATCGCGCCGACGATCGCGGAGTAGATGTCCGCGCCGGTGCCGGCGATCACGCGCGCGGCGAAGGTGGAAGCGTTGAGCTCGTGCTCCGCATAGAGAATGAGCGAGGTGTGCATGACGCGCACCCACGAGGCCGGCGGCGGGCGCCGGTGCAGGAGGTGCAGGAAGTGGCCGCCGATCGAATCGTCCTCGGTCTCGACGAAGATGCGCTGTCCGGAATGGGCGTAGTGATACCAGTAGGTGAGCATCGAGCCGAGCGAGGCGATCAGCCGGTCGGCGATGTCGCGCGCGCCCGCGGGGCTGTGATCATCCCGCTCGGGCAGCAGGCAGCCGAGCGCCGATACGCCCGTGCGCAGCACGTCCATGGGATGGGTCGCGGGCGGTAGCCTCTCCAGGATCTCCCGCACGGCCGCCGGCACGCCGCGCAAGGACCTCAGCTTCGCCTTGTAGGCCGCGAGGGCCGCAGCGCTAGGTAGCTCGCCGTGGATGAGGAGGTAGGCGATCTCCTCGAACTCCGCCGCCTCGGCCACCTCGAGGATGTCGTAACCGCGATAGTGCAGGTCGTTGCCGGTCCGCCCGACCGAGCAGAGAGCGGTGTTGCCTGCCGGCACGCCGGACAGCGCGACGGATTTCTTGGGCTTGAAGGCGGCAGGGGCGGGCTCGCTCATGAATTTGACCTTCGTCCGGGTTGACCTTCGTCCGTCTCAGTCCTTCTCGCGCCCGAAAAGCTCATCCAGCTTCTCCTCGTACGCGTGGTAGTCGAGCACTCGATACAGCGCTTCCCGCGTTTGCATTCGAGG
>JASHYG010000010.1 GCA_030043215.1 Gammaproteobacteria bacterium | reverse complement strand
ATCTGTGGACTCACCCCGGCTTTGGCGACCCCTCAGAGGTCAGAGGCTCGGCCAGCGCCGGCTTGGACGTCGGCACTAGTGGCGTCGCGGGAACTATCGCCGCGCCGCTCTTATCCGGCGTGACGGCCTGTCCGCTCGACTCGGTGCCCGAAGGACATTCTGCAATCTCGAGCTTCGATCCGTCCTCCTCCAGTGTCAGCAGGCTCTCCGTCGGCAGCGCCTGAGGGCTGGAATCGAGGTCCACGTCGAGCCAGCTTGCTGCCTTGGCCTGGCGCTGCTCCTCGATCTGGACACTGAGGCCGAGGCTACGTACCGCGCGCGCGCGGCGGTCGGCATCGCCGCGCCGGGTGAAGAGACCCACCGATACTCGCCGTCCCTCCCCGTCCGAGGAGGGCATGATCTTGGCGTCCGTGACGCCATTCCGCTCGAGGAGCTGAACGGTGCTCGTCTCCGCGGACGCCGATTTGAGGCCTCCGATGTAGACCCAGTAGCCCTGCGGCTGGTGACTCTCCTCGACGCGCGGCCGCGGCGCGAAGCCTCGACCCTGCAGCAGCGCGATCGCCTCACTCACCCGCTCGGGGTCCTCGAAAGGCCCGATCGTCACGCAACGCTCGGCGCCCGCGGTCCCCGCGGGGCTCACTGCAGCGGTTGCTGCGTGGCTGGCCGCAGCGCTCGCCGTGGGGCTCGCCGCAGGATCGACGGTCGCGGTCGAACCCTGCGTCGCCGTCGTCGTGGAAGTGCCGTTCGTCGGCGCGGGTGTGCCACCCGTGGACGCTGGAGCGCCGCTCGTCGCCGGCGGCACGCCCTTCGCCGCAGCGGAGGCGGGAGACGCTGCCGGCTCTCGTCCCTTCACTTCGCTCAGCAATTGCAGGCGCGGCAGCTGAGCGATGCTGTCGCTGGGCGGCTCGGGCGCTACGTCGATGAGTGTGGCCCAAGCAAAGAAGGCCAGATTTGCCAAGAGCAGCAGAAAGAGTGCGGCGCGCAATCTCAAATCTCGTTTTGCGGCTGGACTGCTCGGCCCAGCCGCTCGGGACCCCCGGCTACGATTGCCTCGCTGAATTCTACCAAGTCCGGGCGCCAGTCATTCATCGAAGAGCGCGGCTGCAGCCTGGGCGGTGCCGTGTGCTGGGCGCTGGGCTGCGCGCAAGAGTACGCCATGCGTCGCAACAGAGCCGCGCTACCGCGAGGAGCGCTCGGCACGCACCGCGAGCCTTGCATGCACGGCGATCCCGCGAAGCACCAGGTCGTTGGCTTTGATGTGGCGAGACCGGATGAGCGGCTCGAGCTGCTCCACTCCACCGCCGCTCAGCAGCACCAGCGGCACCGTGCCGAGTAACCTGCGAGCCTCTGCAACGGCGCGATCGACCAGCGCAGCCACCGCGTACAGCGCGCCCTGTCCGATGGCCGACTTGGTGCTGCGGGCAAACAGATCCGGTGCGCGCAAGGACCTGCTGTGTCCTCGTCCGGAGCGCCGGGCAGCGGCCTCGCGTGCCCGCCTCGCGATGCCCGCGGTGCTCTTCAACAGGCTGTGCACCATGAGTTGCGGGCCCGGCAGAATGGCTCCCCCGCGGTGCACACCCATCCCGTCGATGAGATCGATCGTCACGGTCGTCCCGGCGTTGACCACGCATACCGCACGCGCGCCGGCGATCTGATGCGCGCCGATCGCGCCGACAAAGCGGTCGACGCCGAGCCGCCAGGGATCGACGTAACGTGTAGTGACGCCCGCCGCCCGCCGCGAGGTCCTGATGAACTCCGGCTGCACGCCCGCGGCGCTCCGCGCCGCCGCTGCGAGTCGCCTATCCACCGGTGCCCCGGCCACGCTCGCGACGATGATCCGCGAGATCCTCGCCGGGCGGGCGCCAAAGATCCGCCTCTCATAGTCCTTGCGCAACCACCCGGCATGAGCGGCCGCACGCATGGGACCGATGCGGCCATTGCGCCAGATCGCCCATTTGATCCGGGTGTTGCCGATGTCCACGAGCAGCACGCTCATTCTTCGGGCCTCACACTCACCTCCCCCGATACGAACTTCCTCAGGCCCTGGGGCGTCTCGACGAGCAGGGCTCCGCCGATATCGATGCCGCGCGCAATACCGCGTGCGATCGTCTCGCCGGCCTGCACGCCGACGGCGCGGCCGCGAAGCGCATCGGCCGCCTTCCATTCTTCCACGAATGGACGCAGCCCCTCGCTCTCGAACACCATGAGCCCCGAGATCATCTCCTCGACGAGCTCTGCGACGATGGCGTTGCGTGGCGCCGGATCGGCCCCCACAGTCCGCAGGTCCGTGGCGCGGGTGCCCGTCCCCGCGATCCGCTCGAACACCGCCGTGCCGAGAACCACGTTGATGCCGATGCCGATGACGACATAGGTCGGCCCACCGGATTCCGCCCGCATCTCGATGAGAATGCCCGCGAGCTTGCGGCCGCCGACCGTGAGGTCATTGGGCCACTTGAGCGCGATGGGCTCCGGCACGCGGGTGCGAAGCGCGCGCAGGGCGCAAACTCCCACCGCGAGCCCAAGCGCCCCGAGATCCCGGGGCGCCTCGCGAAAGCTCCACCCGAGCGTCAGGCAGATGGCCCCGCCCGGCGGCGCCAGCCAGACCCGTCCCCGCCGACCACGCCCCGCCGTCTGATGCTCCGCGAGCACCACATCGGCCAGGCCGGGAGGCAGGTCGGTCCGCTCGAGGAGCACTGCGTTGGTCGACGCGAGTGACCAGGCGGCCTCGATGCGCCGGACACGCCGTCGCGCCTCGCCACGCAGAGCCGCCCGGATCCTCGCGGC
>JASHYG010000146.1 GCA_030043215.1 Gammaproteobacteria bacterium | reverse complement strand
GGCGGCGGCGTGCTCGGCGGCCGCCGCAAGGTCCGCCCCGGCCGGCTCTTGCAAAGCGGCCTGCGCGGCCGCGAGGAGCGCCGCGCCTTCCTGCTGGAACGAGCGCCTCGCGGCCCCGTTCTCCTGGTCGAAGCGCTCGATCCTGCCGCGCAGCCGGACTGCCTCGTGGAAGTCCTCCTGCACCAGCTCGAGCCACGCGGGACCGGGTGAGCGCAGGAGCTCGGCCTGATGGGCGCGGATCACCGCCTCGAAATGCCGCGCGGCGCTCGATGCGTTGCGGCCCGTATCGGGGGCGGCCCGGAGCGTGCTGATGGCGTCGTCGAGCTCGGCGAGCGAGCGCCGTGCAATGACCTGATTGCCGCCGATCACCAGGCCCTCGCCGCCGGCGGAGGTGATCCGGCGGCTGACCCCATCGAGCAGGGTGCGGCGGCGCGCCTGCCACTCCCGGCGCTCGGCCGAGTGCTCCGCGAGCTCGCGCCCGTGGGCGATGTGACTCGCGATGCGCTCGGCGAGCCCACTGTGCGGCGGAGCCGCTGGCGCCGCTCCGGCCTCTGAAAAATAGGACCGGACGGCCGCGGTCAGGTCGGCTTCCGCCTGGGTCAGCGTGTCGGACTCGTTGGGTTGGTCGGACTCCAGGTACTCGCCCACGGTACGGTCATAGGCGGCCAGCTCCTCGATGACCGCTCCGGAGCGGACGGCAAGCGGCGCGTACTGAGCCAGCAGGCCACGCACGGCCTCCACGGCCGCCCGCGAGGTGCGGCTCGCAATGCTCTCGCCCACGAGCACCACGACGGCGACCGCAAAGAGGCCGAGCGCCAGATGACTGCCGAGCCCCATACGGGATCGCCCGCGGAGGCGGGGGATCGGGGCGGAGGCCTTTGCGGTGAGCCCTACCGCCGATCGCATAGGGTCTCCCCGACATGCAACATAACCGGAGATGCCTGGAATGGCTTTTCGCGGGTCGAGAGCTTGCGCCAGCCTCAGCTGGACGGTCCGCCAACGGCGTCCCAGAACAGGCGCTTGTGAGGCTCGGATACCGGCGAAACGCTCCGTGGCACTTGCTTTATACTCGCCGCATGACAGAGCTCGCTGATAGCTTCGACTCGGCCTTCGCAAAGGCCGTGGATCTCGGAAACCGGCTCGCCGACAAGGACAAGGACGCCGATCTGTGGGAGATCGCTGACGGACTGCTCGCGGGGGCCATCCAGTACTGGCTTTACTCCCGCCAGCCCTGCGGCGATCCGCGGTGCCAGGACTGCATGCCGATCAGCACCGCGGAGGGCCGCATGGCGGAATTAAAGCGCCTCCTCGAGCAGCTCGCGGAGGAGAGCGAGTACTTCCATACGCCGACCGATGCCAATGCCGGGCGCGCTTGACTAGCGACTCCTCTCACGGCGAGCCGATCCTCGCGGAAGTCGTCATCATCGGGGCCGGTCCCTGCGGACTGTTCCAGGCCTTCGAGCTCGGGCTCCTCGGGATCGGCGCGCACCTCATCGATTCCCTGCCGCGTCCCGGGGGCCAGTGCACCGAGCTCTACCCGGACAAGCCGATCTACGACATCCCCGCCGTTCCGGTCCTGAGCGGCCAGGAGCTCACCGAGAGGCTCCTGCAGCAGATCAAGCCGTTCGGCGTGAAGATGCATCTCGGGTACGAGGCGAGCGAGCTCGTCCGCCGCGAGGACGGCCGGTTTCGGGTGCGGACCACGGCGGGGGCGGTCTTCGATGCCGGCGCGGTGGTGATCGCCGCGGGTGTCGGCTCGTTCCAGCCACGCCGCCTCGGGCTCGAGGGCTGCGAGCCGCTCGAGGGACATTCGATCCACTACCGCGTCCGCGACGCGAGCGAGCTCAACGGGAAGCGGCTCGTGATCTTCGGCGGAGGCGACTCCGCGCTCGACTGGACTCTCGCCCTGGCTCCCACGGCGCAGAGCCTGACGCTGGTGCATCGGCGGCCCGAATTTCGAGCGGCTCCCGCATCGGTCGCGAAGATGCAGGACCTGGTTGCGGCCGGGCGCGTGCGCTACATCGAGGGCCTCGCGCAGTCGCTCATCCTCGCCGACGGCGCTCTCGCCGGCGTCAACGTGAAGGCATCCGACGGCGCGCTCCACGCTCTGGAGGCGGACCGGGTGCTCGCCTTCTTCGGCTTGCATCCGAAGCTCGGGCCGATCGCCGACTGGGGGCTCCAGCTCGAGCGCAAGGCGCTCAAGGTCGACACCGAGAAGTTCGAGACGAGCGTGCCGGGCGTCTTCGCGGTCGGCGACATCGGCACCTATCCCGGCAAGAAGAAGCTGATCCTCTCCGGCTTCCACGAGGCGGCGCTCGCGGCGTTCGGGATCCAGCACCACCTCTACCCGCAGAAGAAGCAATTCCTGCAGTACACGACGACGAGTCCGGTGATGCACAAGCGGCTCGGCGTGCCGGATAATTGAGCGTCCAGTGTGCCTTCGACGCCGCTTTGGCGCATGATTTCATTCCCTGAACCGCAAGAGGAGCCACGATGATCTCGAGGAATTACTTACTGGCCGCCGTCTTCATGGCCGCAGCGCCGCTCGCGGCCGTTGTGCCTGCGCATGCGGCCGGCAAGCTGTGTCAGGTCCAAATCACTGCCAACGATCTCATGCAGTACGACCAGAAAGAGATCACCGTGGGGCCGGGTTGCTCGCAGATCGAGGTGACGCTCACCAATGTCGGCAAGCTTCCTGCCGCGGCCATGGGTCACGACTGGGTGCTCGTCAAGAGCGTGGATCTGACGGCCGTTGCGAATGACGGCCTCGTCGCGGGGCTCGCGAACAACTATCAGAAGCCCGGCGATCCACGGATCATCGCCGCGACGAAGATCGTCGGCGGAGGGCAATCGACGTCGGTGACTTTCCCGGCGTCGAAGCTCGAGAAGGGCGGCTCGTACATGTATCTCTGCACCTTTCCGGGCCACTATGCGCTCATGAAGGGAGTCTTCAACTACCGCTGAGCGCCGTGGACCAGCGCATCGCCGATCTGCTGAGCCTGCTCGAGCTGGAGCCACTCGAGCTGAACCTGTTTCGCGGGGAGAGCCGCGACATCGGCAGTCCGCAGGTGTTCGGCGGCCAGGTGCTGGGGCAGGCGCTCATGGCCGCCTCGCGCACGGTCGAGGGCCGCGTCGTGCATTCGCTGCACGCCTATTTCCTGCGGCGCGGCGACTTCAATGCGCCGATCATCTACGACGTGGACCGCAGCCGGGACGGGCAGAGCTTCTCGAACCGCCGCGTCGTCGCGATCCAGCACGGCGAGCAGATCTTCAACATGACCGCCTCGTTCCAGGTCGTGGAGCCGGGCCTGGAGCATCAGATTCCGATGCCGAGCGTCCCGCCGCCGGAGGCGCTCGCGGACACCTCCCGGGTGCGCCCGGAGCTCCTCGCGCGGCTGCCCGAGCGGATTCGGCGGCTGCTCGAGACGCCACGCCCCTTCGAGTTCCGCAGCGTCCAGCCGCCCGGGGCGCTACAGGGCTCCAAGGCGGCCCCGGCGCGGGAGATCTGGTTCCGCGCCGTGAGCGCCGTCCCCGACGGTGAGACGCTGCAGCGCTGCTTGCTCGCGTACGTCTCGGACTTCTACCTGCTCGAGACGGCGACGTTGCCGCACGGCATCTCCACGCTGAGCGGCCAGGCGATCGTCGCGAGCATCGATCATGCGATGTGGTTTCACCGTCCGCTGCGCGTGGACGATTGGCTGCTCTACGCCGTGGAGAGTCCGAGCGCATCGGGCTCCCGCGGCTTCGCGCGGGCGAGCGT
>JASHYG010000145.1 GCA_030043215.1 Gammaproteobacteria bacterium | reverse complement strand
CCCAAGCGCACGAAGTACCGCAAGCAGTTCAAGGGCCGCAACGCCGGCTTCGCGAGCCGCGGCGCACACGTGTCCTTCGGTGAGTACGGGCTGAAGGCGACCAGCCGCGCGCGCATGACGGCGCGCGAGATCGAGGCGGCGCGCCGTGCCATGGCGCGCTACGTCAAGCGCGGCGGCCAGATCTGGATCCGGGTGTTTCCCGATGTGCCGATCACCAAAAAGCCCCTCGAGGTGCGCATGGGCAGCGGCAAGGGCAACGTCGAGTACTGGGTGGCGCGCGTCAAGCCAGGCAAGGTTCTGTTCGAGATGGAAGGCGTGATGAGGTGACGGCGCGCGAGGCCTTCAGGCTCGCGGGCTCGAAGCTCTCCGTGTCGACGACGTTCGTGAAACGGCAGGTTCGATAGATGGACGCGAAGGAGCTGCGCGCGAAGGCGCGGGAGGAGCTCGGCGAGGAGCTGCTGAGGCTGCGCAAGGAGCAGTTCGCCCTGCGCATGCAGCAGGCGACCGGGCAGGGCGTGAAGCCGGATCAGTTCGCGAAGGTGCGCCGGAGCATTGCGCGCTTGAAGACCGTGATGCGCGAGCAGCAGGCAACTGGAGAGCGGAAATGACCGAGAGCCATTCTGATGCGGCCGGTTCGCGGAGCGAGCCGGCGAAGAAGTTGGCCGCAGGCCATGAGAAGGGCCAGCGCACCCTGACCGGGCGCGTGGTGAGCACCAAGATGCAGAAGACGATCGCCGTGGAGATCGAGCGGCTGATCAAGCATCCGGAGTATGGCAAGTACGTCCGCCGCACCACCAAGCTGCTGGCGCACGACGAGAACGGTGAATCGCGCGAGGGCGATACCGTGACGATCGCGCCTTGCAGACCGCTGTCGCGCCGCAAGTCCTGGCGCCTCATCGCGGTCGTGCAGCGCTCCTGACGCCGGCAGATTCGGATGCGAGTGAGGCCATGATCCAGTTGCGCACGATGCTCAATGCCGCCGACAACAGCGGCGCCCGCACGCTGATGTGCATCAAGGTGCTCGGAGGCACCCGCCGGCGCTACGCGACCGTCGGTGACGTGATCAAGGTCAGCGTGAAGGATGCGATCCCGCGCGGCAAGGTCAAGAAGGGCGAGGTGTACGACGCCGTCGTGGTGCGCACCAAGCGCGGCGTGCGCCGCCCGGACGGCTCGCTCATCCGCTTCGACGGCAATGCCGCGGTGCTGCTCACGAACAAGCTCGAGCCCATCGGCACTCGCATCTTCGGGCCGGTGACGCGCGAGCTGCGCACGCAGCAGTTCATGAAGATCATCTCGCTCGCGCCGGAGGTGCTGTGAAAAAAATCAGGAAGGGAGATCACGTCGTCGTGCTATCCGGCCGCGACAAAGGAGCCCGTGGGACCGTCATCGAGGTGCTCGGGGGCGACCGCGTGGTCGTGGAGAACGTCAACCGGGTGAAGAAGCACCAGAAGGCGAATCCCCAGACGAACCGCCAGGGCGGCATCATCGAGAAGGAGATGCCGCTGCCCGTATCCAAGGTGGCGGTCTGGAATCCCGGCGCCAAGAAATCCGACCGCGTCGGCTTCAAGAAGCTGGCGGACGGCCGGAAGGTGCGGTGCTTCCGCTCGAACGGAGAGATGCTCGAGGCGTGACGGCCCCGACTCACAACGCCATGGCGAGACTACAACAGTACTACCGCGAGAAGATCGTGCCGCAGCTCCGCAAGGACCTGGCGCTCGAGAACCCGATGCAGGTGCCCCGGATCACCAAGATCACGGTGAACATGGGTGTCGGCGAGGCCGTCGCGGACCGCAAGATCATGGACGCGGCGGTCGCGGATCTCACGAAGATCACCGGTCAGAAGCCGCTCATCTGCAAATCGCGCAAGTCGATCGCTGCATTCAAGCTGCGCCAGGGGCTCGCCATCGGCTGCAAGGTGACGCTGCGGGGAGCGCGGATGTACGAGTTCCTCGACCGCCTGATCAACATCGCCATACCCCGCATCCGCGATTTCCGCGGGGTCTCGCCGCGCTCCTTCGACGGGAGCGGCAACTACAGCCTCGGTGTGAAGGAGCAGATCATCTTCCCCGAGATCCAGTACGACCAGATCGATCAACTCCGGGGCATGGATATCACGATCACCACGACGGCGCCGGACAACAAGCAGGGCCGAGCGTTGCTCGAGGCGTTCAACTTCCCCTTCCGGAAGTAAGAGGACACAAAGACCGTGGCGAAGACAAGCATGATCGAGCGCGAGAGGCGCCGCGAGAAGCTCGTGAAGAAGTACGCGGTGCGGCGGGCGCGGCTGAAGGAGCTCATTCGCAGCCCGAAGAGCTCTCCGGAGGAGCGGGCGGCCGCACAGGCCGAGCTGCAGGCGCTGCCGCGCGACGCGAGCCCGTCGCGGCACCGCAACCGCTGCGAGATCACCGGCCGCTCGCGCGGCGTATACCGCAAGTTCGGCCTGTCGCGCGCGAAGATCCGCGAGGTCGCGATGCGCGGGGAGATTCCCGGACTCACGAAGGCGAGCTGGTAAGGATAAGCCGCATGAGCATGACCGACCCCATCGCCGACCTGCTGACCCGCATCCGCAACGGTCAGACCGCGCGCAAGCCGGAGGTGAGCATGGCTTCCTCCAAGTTGAAGAC
>JASHYG010000144.1 GCA_030043215.1 Gammaproteobacteria bacterium | reverse complement strand
CGCGGCGCTCGTCGTGGCGCTCGCCGGAGCAGGCGCGCTGTGGCGCGGGCACACGCAAGAGCTCCAGGCGCGCGCGGCGCACGAGCAAGTCCTGCAGGCGCTGCGCATCGCGAGCGATGCGCTCGATACGGCTCTCGAGGCAACCGTCAACCCCTTCCAGTCCGGATGAGATGAGGAGAACAGCATGCGACGATCATGGGTGAGGCCTGGATTGCGTTTCCTGGCCATGGCGCTTCCGCTCGCGATGCCCGTTGCATCGCTTGCGCAGGCGGGACAGATCGATCTTCCGAGCTTCGATGAGCTCGCGCGGAAGGCGACCAACTCGGTGAACATCAGCTTGAATCCGGCTCTTCTGCAGCTCGCCGCCCAATACATGGGCAACGACAGCGACGGCGCGAGCGTCCAGGCGGCCGTGAACGGGCTCAAGGGCATCTACGTGCGCAGCTTCCAGTTCGCGACGGACAACGCGTACTCTCCGAGCGACGTGCAGCGCGTTCGCCAGCAGCTCGAGGGACCGGGGTGGATGAAGATGGTCTCCGTGCACAGCTCGCAGAAGGATCAGGACGTGGACGTCTACATGCTGCAGCATGACAAGCGCATCGAGGGGCTCGTCATCATCGCCGCGCAGCCGCGGAAGCTCACGATCGTCAACCTCGTCGGCTCGGTGGACCTCGCGAAGCTGAGTCAGCTGCAAGGCAAGTTCGGAGTGCCGAGCCTGCCGCTCGCGCCGAAGGCCGGCGGGTCGTAGAGTCGCCGGTTGCGCCAGGCACCCCGCCGACGTCCGTGATCGACACACGTAGGGACGTCGGCGCAGGACGGCTGTACTGGAAGCCGTTCTCTCAAATGGCCTCTGCAACGCCGTCCCATCGGCAGAAACTCCGCAAACTCACCACGAATCGCGCTGGCCCCTTGCGTTCGGATTCGCACAGAATGCGCGCCGCTCGGCAGGTGCGTTGGGCGCGGTCCTCGATCTACACTAGCTGACTGGACACGATTTTGAGCGCTGCAATGCAAGATTGGCTGCCGAGGCATCGTCTCACGGTGGACGAATACCACCGCATGGGTGAATTGGGCTTCTTCGCGCCGGATGCGCGAGTGGAGCTCGTCGACGGGCAGATCATCGACATGCCGCCGATCGGAAGCAGACACCACTCCGCCGTGGATCGTCTCAATGAGCTACTCGTCCAAGCCGTCGTGGGACGGGCGATCGTACGCACTCAGGGCGGCGTCGCCATTGAGGAGTTTTCGGAGCCCCAGCCGGACATCACGCTGCTGAGGCATCGGGACGATTTCTACAGCTCGCGGCGAGCCACGGCCGCAGATACGCTCTTGATCGTCGAAGTGAGCGATACGAGCTGGCGCTACGATCGTGACATCAAGGCTCCGCTGTACGCGCGGTGCGGCATTCCGGAATTCTGGATCGTCGATGTGAAGCGCCGTGAGCTCCATTCGTTCCGCTCGCCATCCGTGGTGGGCTATACACAGACCGCCACGACGCGCTCACCAGGCGTGACTCCGATTCAGGAGCTCACCGGCGTGTCCGTCGACCTGTCCTGGCTCCCGCAGGGTTAGGACGGAGCCGGCTCAGGGAGGGAGCGCCGACGGCACCGGGACTCACTCCAAGTCGAGGCCGTCCCCGGCACGGAAGTGGTGAAAGAGCTCCGCGACGCTGTGGACATTGAAGTGGGCGTAGATCGCCTTGACGTGATCCTTGACGGTGTTGTAGCTGCAGCCGAGCTTCTCGGCGATCTTAGGCTTGTTGTTGCCCTCCATCAGTAGCATCAGGACCGTGCGCTGGCTCGGCGGCAGCGGGTGAACCTGCCGAGTCACCTGGTACAGGTTCTCATCCGCGTGCAGCCACTCGACCTCGCCGGTGACGATGTGGGCGATTCGCTGCTCGAGGGGCGTGAAGTTGAGTCGGCCCGCTCGGCGTTTCAGCGTGATGCCGCTGAAAAGTCCGCTGTCGTCCAGCACCCTGACGCAGTACATCACGTGCTCGAAGCCGAGCGCGTCGAGAATCTGCCGATTCCGCGGGCCGTACCAATCCTCGGGCGTCACCAGTTGATCCCAGCGGCGCGTGAACCGCTTCTTGGCGAGGCGCAGCTGATTGAGCGCCTGGTATTCAACGGGCGTGTTTTCCCGGTCCTGCATGATCTGCGCATAGCGCGCGACCTGCTCGTCGGTGTAGCCGCCATGCTGAAAGGAGGCCACCGCCGGGTTGTCGTGATCGTCCGCCGCCCGGCTGATGATCCACGCCCAGGCGTCGGCGTCGACCAGGTCGGCGAGGCCGGTCATCAGCGCCCGCCGCCTCTCGGACCGGGTTCCCCCCATGTCCGCAATCTTTCCCACCAGGCGCACGATCTTCCGGACTTCCGCTTCCGGTACGAGGGCCTCTCTTCCCATGCACATCCTCCGGCTCGATCGACTCCCGCGCTGCGCTCGGTATCTTGCCTTCCGGAGATGAATTTCTCCAGCAAGCACACCGGGAATCAGCGTGCGTCGTGAAAGATGACACCGAGCGTGAGCCGCTCGCCGGAGTGCAGACGGCTCACGCCATGACGCAAGCTCACGCGGTGCCAACCGCGCCGGCCCTGAACGGGTCGATGGCGCACCGGAAAGATCACGCCGTCTCCGCGCGCGAGCGCCACCACTTCCGCTCGCGATTGCATGCGCGGCCGCTGCTCGGTCAAGACGAATTCCCCGCCGGCAAAGTCCCGCCCCGGCTCGGACAGCAAGAAAGTCGCTTGCAGCGGGAACACGTGCTCGCCGTAGAGATCCTGGTGCAGGCAGTTGTAGTCGCCCTCTCCATAGCGAAGCAGAAGCGGCGTCGGGCGCGTTTGCCCGGCTTGCCGGCAGCGAGCGAGGTACCGCTCGTGGTCCGCCGGATAGCGGCTCTCGATACGCAGCGCCTCGTTCCAGCGATTGGCGATCGGCGCGAGCCGCGAGTAGAGCTCGGCGCGCAGCGTCGCGACGAGCTCCGGCAGCGGGTAGGTGAAGTACTTGTATTCGCCGCGCCCGAATCCGTGCCGCGCCATCACGATCGTGCTGCGGTAGAGGACGTCGTTCCCGTAGCAGTCCACGAGCCCGGCGCACTCGCCGGAAGTGAGGAGCGCGCGCAGGGTTGCGCAGCCGTGCAGGCCGAGCGCCTTCTCGATGCCCGGCCAGTCGACTGCCGCGATCCGCTCCGCGAGCGGGCTACCCGATGTCTTCACCGTAGTCGCGATCGGGATGGTCCGTCTCACCGAGCCGCCAGTAGCCGCGCGTCACGAGATGGGCGCGGGGGAACTGGCGCTCGTGCAGCAGATGGCGCCGGATGCGGCGCATCGCATCCGACTCGCACGCGACGTAGATTCTTCCCGATCCCACCGGCAGCTCGATGCGGCGCACGGCAGCCTCGAGCTCGCGGCCGGCGTTCCGGGCGTCGGGCCCGCGCCGCAGCCAGCGGATCTCCGTGTTCGCGCTCCTCACCTGAGCAGCATGCTCTTCGGCACCGTCGGCCACCTCCAGCAGGACGAGGGCCTTCACGGACGGAGGGAGGCTTTCGAGGATGGTGCCAATCGCCGGAATCGCCGTGTCGTCGCCCGCGAGGACGTACCAGTCCGCGGCGGAGTCCACCGCATAGCTGCGTCCGGGCCCCGCGATGGTGAGCCTCTGGCCGACGGCCGCCTGCTCTGCCCACGCCGAGGCGGGACCCTCGCCGTGGATGACGAAGTCGACATCGATCTCGCGGGCGTCGGCATCAAAGCGGCGAGGCGTGTAGGTTCGCATGGTCGGTCGCGCTGCGTCCTGCGCGGACTCCCCCGTCCCCGGTGCATCCGCGGAGAAGATCAGCTTGATATGCGAAGCCGGACCCGGCCGTCCGAACGAGGCGAGCTCTTCTCCGCCGAACGTCACGCGAACCATTCGCGGTGTGAGCCGCTGCACGCGTCGCACCTGCACCGGATAGCGCGGTTTGCGCGGGCGTGCCCCCTCGGGCGCCGCATCGCGCGCGGGGGGGATGGAGCTCATGGACCGGGCTTAACGTCCGTTACGGCCGCCACGGAGTCGCGAGGCTCGCCCGTCCAGATCCGCGAGGTGTTGAGCCTCGATGTGAGCAGGAGCTTCCCGCCGAGATTCATGCGGTCCATCCCGTACGCATCGTACAGCGCCT
>JASHYG010000143.1 GCA_030043215.1 Gammaproteobacteria bacterium | reverse complement strand
CTCGGAGCGATCGACATCTTGAGCTCCGTCCTCGGCGTCGGTGATTTCGAGCGGGTTCGTGCGACATCCACGGAGATAGAGGTCTTCGGGCGACGCTGCCGCGTGATCTCGATCGACGATTTGATCCTTGCCAAAGAGACACTGGGCCGCGAGAAGGACCTGCTCGCAGCCAAGGAGCTGCGGGTGATTCGCGACAGGACGAAATAGCGGCTACACGGCAAGCGGCCGCATCGGTCAGCTGCGTGAGCGATACACCCGTGCCCGCACGCTGCAGCCAGTTCGGTGATCAGTGACGCATCGCCTCGGCGGACCCGGCCATTGCGGGGTTGCCTCGGGATTCCAGTTCTGGATCAGCGTGATCGGCGCTGTAGCGCTCTCTGACGCCGTACTGATGAGAAAGCGCCCGTCGGGGGCGACGTCGTATTCGCGCACAGGCGATGCGTTCTCGCCACCGCCGGCAATCCGCGTCTGGAAAAGCCTCACCGGCGTGCCTGCTGCAAACGTGGCATCGCTGGTGGTGATCGGCGCCGCCATCATGGCCCCTGACGGGTCGATGTAATCGATCTCCTTGCCGTCCCGCTGCCACGTGGGAGCGATGCCGCCCGCGGTGGACACCTGCCACTGCATCGCACCCGAGGCCGCGTCCGAGTCCTTGGCGCCCGGCGGGCGGAACGGGCGGACGTAAATCTCGTATCGCCCGGACTCATTCGACTGGTACGCCACCCACCGACCATCTGGCGAGAACACACCGTTCAATTCGTCGAACGGCGTCTTCAGGAACACCGAGGGCGTGTGGACCCCTACCATCGGGACGACCCGCAAGTCGGTGCCAGTTTGCGGAGTGCTGCTCGCATACAGCAGGAATCGGCCGTCCGGCGACCAGCTGGTCGGTACCCCCGATATCTTGACTTGATCTGAGCTCAGGAGCGGCTGCTCGTCATCCGCCGCCCCATTCACGAGCGTCTGGTAAAGGTCGAAGGCACCGGACCGGTTGGAGACGAACACGATCCGCGTGCCGTCGGGGGACCACACGGGGCTGACGTCAAAACTCGCCCCGAACGTCAGGCGGCTCATGCGGGCGCCATCCAGCAGCCAGAGATTCGTGCTCTGCGCTGCTCCGCGCGTGACCACCACGCGTCGACCGTCGGGTGCGACACGTGGAGCATCTAGAGCGTCATCCGGTGCACCGACGCTGCCCCGCGCGGTGCCCGAGCGGTCGAACCACGTAAGTTGACGCTGGCTGGCTGCACCGACCCGGTAAGCCACGAGCCCCGTCGCCGACACGGACACGGCCTGGACATCTCCCCCTGCCGGCAGGCCGGCGGCCAGCGTGAGCGGTGTACCCGTGAGCGCAGCCTTCCCCACATCCAGCCGCTGGGCCACGAGCGCGCCATCCCGAATCCACAGCATCCAGCCGGAGGGCAGATACACGGGGCCGGTCGGCGCATTCGTCAGCCGCGTCGCAGCGCCCCCGGTGAGATCGCCCAGGTAGATCCCACCCGCGTCCGAAGATCCAAATACAACGAACAGGAAATGATGCCCGTCGGGCAGGAAGAAGGGCCAAGCGGGTGCAATCTGTCCTGCCTTGAACGGGGTCACCGCCCGCGCTGCACCCCCGGTGGCGGAGACGCGCATCAAGGGACTACCTCCGCTCGGCGAAAACAGGATGACGCCGGCCGCATTCCACGTCCCGCCGAACTCGCCAGGTGCAGGCGCCAAGGTCTGCGGCGCGCCGCCGCCCAGATCGAGGCGCTTCAGCGCATTGTTAGCAAAGAAACCAATCGAGCGGCTGTCGGGGGACCAGAAAGGATCGGTTGCACCCTCGGTACCGGCAAGCGGCTGCGCCATCGTCGACGCCAGAGAGCGCAGCCAGAGGCGCGAGGCGCCATTCCCTGAGGCCACGAACACGATCTGCCGACCATCCGGCGAGAGCGCGAAATCGTAGGGGTAGACCGTGGCGGGCACGATGTCGGTGCGCGTTTCGGGCGGCGGCACTTCGCGCAGATACCGGATCGCGGGAATCGCGAGTACGGCGGCGGTGATACCCAGTACCGCGGCCACTATCGCAACCGATGTCAGCATCCACCCCAACCGTCGGGCCCTCTGCGCGCTCCTCGCCACGGCCGCCTGGGCGAGCGCGGCAGCCGCCTGTTCTGCCGCCGCCGCCTCCGGGTCCAAGATCGCCCGCAGCGCCGTCACCAGGCGCGTGGCATCGTTGTGAAAGTCCGGGTCCGGCCGCACCGCGATCGACTGACGAAACACGAGCGATGCCAGGGACCCCGGCAGATCCGAGGCGGCCGGGAGCGGCGCATGACCGACCAGCACCGGCACCACCGGGATGTCGCGGGCGAGGGCGGTCTCGAGCTCGATCCGCACGAAATCATCCGGATCTTCCAGCCGCCGCTGCCCCCCTGGGTTGCGTGCCTCCGTCCAGTGGGGACCCACGATGGCGAGCATCACCCCGCAGTTCCCGACGATGTCGTTCAGATGCCCGCGAAAATCCCGCCCGAGGGGAATCGAATCCACATCCTTGAACACCTGCGCCTTGCCGAACTCGGCGACGAGGCGATCGTAGATACGTCCCGTGGCGTCCGGGCTGTCG
>JASHYG010000142.1 GCA_030043215.1 Gammaproteobacteria bacterium | reverse complement strand
GTCGCGGATCCTCGACACGGTGCTTCGCCAGGGGAAGCCGCTCGTCGTCGATGCGGACGCGCTCAACCTGATCGCCGAGCGCGGTCCGCAGCGCCGCGAGAGCTGGATCCTCACCCCGCATCCGGGCGAGGCGGCGAGGCTGCTCGGCGTGCCGACGAGCGAGGTCCAGTGCGACCGCCTGGCCTCGCTCGAGCGGCTCGTCGAGCGCTACGGGGGCGTCGTCGTGCTGAAGGGCGCCGGCACTCTGGTGGGGTCGCGGAACCGCATTCCGGGTCTCTGCGAGCGCGGCAATCCCGGCATGGCGAGCGCGGGCATGGGCGATGTCCTCACGGGTGCGACGGCTGGGGTGCTGTCCCAGTGCGGGGACCCGTGGCTCGCCGCGCGGGTCGCCGTGCTGGTCCACGCCATGAGCGGCGACCTGGTCGCCCGCGGGGGCGAGCGCGGCCTGCTTGCGGGAGATGTCGCGCGGGAGCTGCGATCCTGCGTGAACCTGTGACGCGGCCCGGCCGCACGGGCGCAGGGGCTGCGTGGCGCAAGCTCGCACGGTCGGCCGGCGAGACGGAAGCGGTGGGCGCCGCGCTCGCCGAAGCGATGCCGGTTCCGGCAGATGGCCCTGCGATCCTTTATCTGAGCGGAGAGCTGGGAACGGGCAAGACGACGCTCGCCCGGGGATTCCTTCGCCGGCGCGGCCTTGCCGGCCCGGCGCGCAGCCCGACGTTCGCACTGCTCGAGTGTTACGGACTCGGGGATCTCGTCGTGGTCCATGTGGATCTCTACCGGCTGCGCGAGCCGCAGGAGCTCGAGTCGCTCGGCCTGCGCGACCTCGCGCGGCCGGGGCATGCCTGGCTCATCGAGTGGCCCGAGCGCGGGGCAGGGTACCTGCCTCCCCCGGACGTGATCGTCACCCTCAGCGTGTCCTCCCGCGAGGGACACGCGATCGCCGCCGTCGCTCGATCGCCGCTCGGCGGGTCGTGGCTCGCGGCGACGGTTGAATTCTTTCGTGAGTCCACGTAGATTAGCTCGGAGGATAAGTCTAGAAGCCAATGATTAGCTAAGACTTTCCGGTCGTAGTACATCGACAACGGAATGAGCGACACAGGCATACCGGGGGATCGTGCAGGGGAGCGGCGGCGGTGGCTCGTGTCCGCAGCGACCGCCTGGGTCCTCTTCGCATCGGTTCCAGCCCTGGCGGGCACCCAGGTTCGCGCGGTGAATCTCGCGGTCTCGGGGAACGAGGCAGAGCTCGGCGTCGATCTGTCCCGCGCGACGGGTTACAGCCTCTTCACGCTCGCGCATCCGCGCCGCGTGGTCATCGATCTGAGACATGCGACGCTCCTGCGTTCGGCGCGCCTGCCACGCGCGGCGGGTGTCGTTGCGGGGATTCGAGCGGGTCCGCGGCCGCAGGGCGGGCTGCGGTTGGTCCTGCAGCTCACCGCGGCGCTGCCCGTCAGCGCGCATTGGGCCTTCCCGGGGCACGGCACGGCGCCACGCCTCGCCATCGTGATCGGCCGGCCGGGGCGCGCAGCGGCGAACGCCGAAGGCGTCGGCCCGGCCGACGGCAGCCCGGCGGCATCCCTTCCACAGCCACAGCTACAACCGCAGCCAGTCGTTGCCGCGCACGCGCCCCTCGATTCGAATCGCGACGTGATCATCGCCGTCGATGCGGGACACGGCGGCCAGGACCCGGGCGCTATCGGACGCGACGGTACGGAGGAGAAGACGGTCACTCTCGCCATTGCTCGTGCGCTCGCGCGCCGCATCGACGACGAGCCCGGCATGCGCGCGGTGTTGACGCGCAACCGGGATGTCTTCTTGCCGCTCCGCGAGCGATTGCGCCGCGCGCGCGAGGCGCACGCCGACATGTTCGTGTCGGTGCACGCCGATTCCGTGCGCGACGAGGCGGTCTCGGGCGCCTCGGTCTATGTTCTCTCGGAGCACGGGGCAACCGATGAGGCTGCCCGCTGGCTCGCCGAGCGGGAGAACGCGGCCGACCAGCTGGGCGGAGTGTCGCTCGCCGACAAGGGGAGCACGCTTGCCTCCGTGCTTCTCGATCTGGCCCAGTCCGCGAGCATCAGCGCGAGCATGACGGCGGCGCAAGGCGTGCTCGCGGCGCTGGAGCGCGTGGGTCAGGTGCGCAAGGGGAGCGTTCAGCAGGCGGGCTTCGTGGTGCTCAAGTCCCCCGACATCCCCTCGATGCTGGTCGAGACGGCCTACATCTCCAATCCGGTGGACGCGCGGCGGCTGCGCGCGCCGAGCGAGCAGCAGCAGCTCGCGGGCGCGATCTTCATCGGCCTGCGCAGCTACTTCGAGCAGCATCCTCCGACGGGCACCCGCTTTGCCCGCGAGCGGGCGGACGGCGTGGGCCCCGTGCTCGCCGGCACCGCGGGCGCTCCTGCGACCTCGATCATCCCCTAGGAGCACCGCCCCGGGGTGCGGATTGGCGCGCGGGCCGGCATACTCCGGCCAGCATGGCCATCCGCGTCCTCTCCGATGCGCTCATCGACCAGATCGCCGCCGGCGAGGTCATCGAGCGGCCGGCCTCCGTGGTCAAGGAGCTCATCGAGAACAGTCTCGATGCCGAGGCGCGGCGCATCGAGATCGACATCGAGCGTGGAGGCATCGGTCTCGTGCGGGTGCGGGACGATGGCGCCGGTGTGCCGGCTCGCGAGCTGCCGCTCGCGCTGGAGCGGCATGCGACGAGCAAGATCGCCTCGCTCGATGACCTGGAAACCGTTGCGACGCTCGGCTTTCGCGGCGAGGCGCTGCCGTCGATCGCCTCCGTCTCCCGCCTGAGGCTCGCATCGCGCACCCGCGAGGCCGAGCACGCCACGGAGATCTCCGCCGAGGGCGGCACCGTCACCCCGCCGCGGCCGGCGGCGCACGTGCCGGGGACCACCGTCGAGGTGCGTGACCTGTTCTTCAACGTTCCGGCCCGCCGCAAGTTCGTGCGCAGCGACGCCACCGAGGTCGGCCACATCGCGAGGCTGACGGAGCGTCTCGCGCTGTCGCGTGCGGACGTGGCGTTTCGGCTGCGCAACGCTGACCGAGTGCTGCTCGATGCGCCGGCTGCGCC
>JASHYG010000141.1 GCA_030043215.1 Gammaproteobacteria bacterium | reverse complement strand
CACCACCGTCTGCTGTCTCGGCCCCGGCGGGTACCCCAAAGCCTGCGCCGGCCCGCGAGGCTTCTGCCGCACCTGCCAAGCCGCAGGCAGCCGCCCGCAAGGCCGGCAAGACGGGCGCTCGCAAGGCGGCTCGAAAAGCGGCGCCCCGGCGTGCCAAAGCGGCCAAGAAGCGGAAGAAAACCGCCGCCCGCAAGAAGAGCTCGGCAAGGCGCGGAGCCGCAAGGCGAGGCGCCGCGAGGCGGAGCGCGACGAAGCGGCGCGCCGCCCGAGGCACAAGGAGGCGAGGTGCCGCCGGGCGAAGGAAGTCCGCCCGGGCCGCGCCCCGCGCCCGCAAGAAGGCCGCCCGGCGGTCGCCGCGCAGAGCGGTCCGGAGGAAGAGCGCCCGGCGCCGCAGGCGCTGAGTCTTTACTCCACGGCCGGGAGAGCTACTGGCTCTCCTTCTCGGCAGCTTCCCGCTTCTCGGCATCCAGGCGGGAGGCTGCATCGAGCTGCTGCTGGACGCTGGCCTCGGTGGCCTTCGCCTGCTGCGCCTGCTGAGCCTCGGAGGCCGCTCCCGCCGCGGACGTGGCGGCAGTCTCCCCGAGGCCGCAGCCAGCCGCCGACAGCGCTGCGGCCACCGCGACGATCAGCCGGACGGACGTGATCCACCTCATCGTGCTTCTCCGTTGGTCGGACGCGCCAGTGATATGCGGCCTCGCCGCGCCGGATAATATTCATGGACGCGCGGCAATATGCTCGTGGCACGCGCATCCGGTCAATGGACGGGCCACGGGCCACGGGCCGCGGGCACGGGGGAACACGGGTGGAGGGTTGATGGCGAAGGACGGAATCAAGAGTCGTGCGCTTCCGCAGACCGAGCCGCGCATCCGGCGCGGCTACTTCGAATGCCGGTACGGCCAGCTTCACGTGCGCAACGCGATCCCGCCCGGCGGCGGCTTCGACGAGGGCATCTCGCTCCTTCTGCTGCATCACTACCCGATGTCCGGCGCGGTGTACCAGAAGCTGCTCGGCCTGATGGGGCGCGACCGCTCGGTCTACGCGCCCGATCTGCCGGGCTTCGGCGAGTCCGACCCGCCGCCCTCGCCGCCCTCCATCGCCGACTACGCCGGAGCCGTCGCCGATTTTCTCGATACCATGCGATTCAGGCAGATCGACGTGGCGGGATATCAGAGCGGGTCGCTCGTCGCGGCGGAGCTCGCCATTGCGCGGCCCGCCTGCGTCCGCCGCGTGGTGTGCATCGGCGTGCCCGTCGCCTTCAAGGCGGAGCGGGAGGCATTCCGCTCGGCGCCGTGGCCGGTCCGCCCTGTCGACAATGGCGGCCACCTGGCCGTCGAGTGGGAGCGTACGCGCAGGGGCGGACGCTCGACGTTGCCGCTCGATGCTCTGGCGCGCCACCTCGCCGAGAAGCTGCACAATGGTCCGCACGCGTGGTGGGGCATGCAGGCCGCGCTCGAGTACGCCGCCCGCGAGAGACTGGGCCGGGTCACGCAGCCGGTGCTGCTGGTGCGGCCCAGGGACGAGTATTGGGACACGACCCAGTATGCGCGCGAGCTCGTGCCGAAGGCTCGACTCACCGATCTACCCGATGTGGGCGATGAGGCCATCGAGACCGCGCCGGAGCGCATCGCAGAAATCCTGCGCGGCTTTCTGCAAGCCGATTGAGTCACGGCCACTCAATAAGTTAAATAAGGGCGGCGGATCACGAGCCGAACGTCGTAGACTACCCGCCGCCCGAAGAAGAGCCGGAAAACGGCAGATGAGCACGCCGCGCTATCCCGCGTCGTCCGGTCCATCGGACCTCGAGACGACAGCCGAGCTACCCCCCCTCGACGTGACCACGTACGAGGCTGATCGCCGGCAGCATGAGCTGAGCAATACCGACACCTGGGTCGCGCCCGTGCTGGCCGCCGCACCGCGGTCCGGCAACGGCGAGCATCGCGCCGCTTCCCAGCCGTCCACGCATCTCGAGGACGATCTCGGGGCCCTCTCCGCAAGGCTCAAAGATCTCGAGGCGCGCCTCGCCGCCAAGGACGAGCGCTTGGCGATCGTCGAGAGCGATCTCGAGTCCGCCCGCCGCCAGCAAGCGGTAGCCGACCAGCACGCCGACGCGCTGGGCCGCGAGCTGTCTGACGCCCGCACCGCGCTGTCGGCGGCACGAGCGCAAATCGATGAGGTGACCCGGGGCCTCGAGAGCCGGGACGCCGCGGCACGGACTACCGATGCGCGCGACCCGTCCCTCGAGGCGAGGCTGACCGAGCGGGAGCGGGCACTCGCGCGCGCCGAGCAACGGCTCGAGCACCTCCAGCTGCAAGCTTCTGCTCACCTCGAGGCTCTGCAGTCTGTCGAGGGGCGGCACGGTGTGCTCCGCACGCTCCTCCGCGACCTCGATGCCGAGGTCGACCGCCGCGACTCCCGGATCGAAGAGCTGCAGCGGGAGCTGCAGGCGGCTCGCGAGGGCGAGCGCCGCCACATCGGCGGGCTCCAGGTCGAGCTCGCCGGCGTGCGCTTGCAGCTGGCCGAGCGAACGACCGCGCTCCAGCAGCAGGAGGCGCGCCACGCGGAGCGGAGCGCGCTGCTCGCTGCCGGCACGATCCGGGTGGGCGAGCTGGAGACACAGCTCGCCGAGCAATCGCAATCTCTGCAGGCGCTCAAGGAGGAGATCGGCGCGAGCCGCGAGCGCATCGAGGTTGCCGAGGCCGACGTGCGGGCGGCCGAGGAAAGCCTCCGACAGCTCGAGGGCGAGATCCGGGCGAAGAATGCGCGGATCGAAGAGCTCACGAAGCTGAACGACGGCTGGCGCGCGACGCTCGAGGAGGCTCGGCAATCGCTCGAGGAGCGGGACGCGCTGATCCGGCGGCTGGAGACGGACACCGTCCGCAGCACGGCGCTGCTCGACGGCAACCGGCACGGCGCGCGGCCCCCCGAGGAGACGGACGGCGGCGACCTCGCGCCGGACGGCGCAACTCGCCTGCTCGTCCGCGCGGACGGCGAAAGCGAGGTGGTCCACGTGCTGGGCCGCAGGACGAGCATCGGGCGCACGCCCGACAACGACGTGCAGATCGACACCCAGTTCGTGAGCCGCCACCACGCGATGATTCTCGCGGGCCCGCAGGAGACCGTGATCGAGGACCTCAACAGCACGAACGGCGTGCTGGTGAACGGGCGGCGGGTCACGCGCCAGCGCTTGAGGGACGGGGACGCGGTCATGTTCGGCAAGACGCAGTTCCGCTTTGCGTTGCGCTCGCCGGGCGAGTGGCGGGCGTCGCAGTAACGCGGAATACGCTAAGCTTCCGGCCGTCCCTGAACACCCGGAACGACCGCTGTGGCAAGTCCCTACATCGAACGCATCCTCAAGTCGCGGGTGTATGACGTCGCCATCGAATCGCCGCTCGAGGAGGCGCCGCGGCTGTCGCGGCGGCTCGGGGCGCGTGTTCTCCTCAAACGTGAGGATGTGCAGCCCGTCTTCTCCTTCAAGCTGCGCGGCGCCTACAACAAGATCGCGCACCTGTCGGACGCCGTCGCGCAGCGCGGCGTGATCTGCGCCTCCGCAGGCAACCACGCCCAAGGCGTTGCGCTCGCCGCGCGCCGCCGCGGCATTCCGGCCGTGATCGTGATGCCACAGACCACGCCGCACATCAAAGTGGACGCGGTCGCCGGCCTGGGCGGCGAGGTCGTGCTCCACGGTGACGATTACGACAGCGCGTTCGAGCGCACGCTCGAGCTTGCGAGGGAGCGCAACCTGGT
>JASHYG010000140.1 GCA_030043215.1 Gammaproteobacteria bacterium | reverse complement strand
CACGCGGAATCCGGGCGACCGGCAGGGTGAGCTCGAACCAGAAGCAGGAACCCGACCCGGGCGTGCTGTCGACGCCGATCGAGCCTCCCATGAGCTCGATGAGACGGCGGCAGATCGACAGTCCGAGGCCCGTCCCGCCGAAGCGCCGCGTCATCGACGCATCCGCCTGGATGAACGGCATGAACAGCCGCGAGCGCTGCTCGACGGTGAGTCCCTCGCCGGTATCGGCGACCTCGATACGGACCCGAGCGCTCTCCGGGGTGCCTCCGACCATGCGTGCCGCGAGCCGGATCTCCCCTTTCTGGGTGAATTTCACCGCGTTGCTGAGCAGGTTGAGGATCACCTGGCGCAGGCGCGTCGGGTCGCTGCGCAGGCCTCGAGGAAGACGGGGATCGACGTCGAGGATGAGCTCCAGGCCCTTCTCCGCCGCACGCAGCGCGACCGAGTCGATCGATTGCTCGATGATGCTCATCAGATCGAAGTCGATCTGCTCGACGGTCATCTGCCCGGCTTCGATCTTCGAGAAGTCGAGCACGTCGTTGAGCACGGCGAGGAGCGACTCGCCGCTCGAGCGGGCGATCTCGGCGAACTCGCGCTGATCGTCCGTGAGGGGCGTGTCGAGCAGGAGCGCGGTCATGCCGATCACGCCGTTGAGCGGCGTGCGGATCTCGTGGCTCATGTTGGCGAGAAACTGGCTCTTGGCCCGGTTCGCCGCCTCGGCCGCCTCCTTCGCGGCCCGCAGCTGCTCCTGAGCGAGCTTGCTCGCCGTCACGTCGGCAACATATCCGTCCCACACGGTGCTACCGTCCTCGTTGACGCGCCCGACCGCATCCCCTTCCACCCATCCGACCTCGCCGCCCGGCCGAAGGATCCGATGATCGATGTGCCAGGGCTGTCCCGACTCGCGTGCCTCGATCGCCGTCGTCACGATCCTTTGAACATCCTCGCGATGCGTGATCTCGAGCAGCAGGTCCGCGTTCGCGGTCAGCTCTTCGGCAGATCTGCCGTAGACCCGCCGCGCCCCCTGGCTCACGTAGAGCAGCTTGCGCGCCGCGCCGCTCGCGTCCTGCCACAACTGAAAGATCATGCCGGGTACGTTGGCGGCGATCAGCGCGAGCCGCTCGCTCGCGATGCGGCGCTGCTCCTCGGCGAGCTTGTGCTCGGTCACGTCGGTCTGGATGCAGACCCAGCCGCGCAGGGTCCCGCTCCGATCGATGAGCGGCTGCGCGTCCGTATCGAGCCACCAGCGGCGCCCGTTGCGGCTGCGCACCAGGATCTCGAAGCGCACGCCGCGCACGTTCGCGAAGGATTCGCGAACGCGCCGGACGGTCTCGGGATTGGTGCCCTCGAAGTAGAGCAGATCGCTCGTCTTCCGACCGACGATCTCCGCCGCGGAATAGCCGGTCATGCTGGTGAAGCTATCGTTCACCCAGACGAGCCGCCGGTCCGCATCGCTGATCGTCACCCCGTAGCCCGTCACCCGAGTGGCGAGAGCCAGCCAATCGGCGACCGTGGAGGAGGTGATCGCCCCGTCCGGCGGACCGGTGCGTGAGCGCAGGAATATCCAGGCCCAGGGCAGGGCAATGAGCGCCGTGAGCACGACCCACTCGGCGAGGTAGGTGGCATGATTCGTGGGATGGGGATGGTTCCAGAGAGTCGCGGCTGCGACGACGGACAGTACCCCAGCGGCAGCGATCGAGATGCGGTGCAGCGAAGCGCCCTGACCTGGAGCGGTCAGGCGCCCAAGCAGGGCACTCCCCGCCGGCGGGCGCGAGGAGGAGGGGGCAAATCCAGGCGGATTCGGGAGATTCACGGCTGGAACGTAACCGTTCTCTCGTGCCCTCGAAGTGAACTACGCCGCGCCTTTATGTAAAAGTATCGCCCTCGAGGCTGAGCGTGAGACCTCGGAGGCGCGGGCAGGCAGGGCGCCCGTCCTCGGAGGCCGGCGGGACCGGGCTGTTGCGCTGCAATATGCCGAGCGCGGCCGAGCGCGTCCTGCGCGGACGTCAGGACCGCGATCGGGGCTCGATGGCGCGCAGCGCGGCTCGATATTCGAGGAATAGGCTGCGGAGCGACTGCGGCTTGCGGCCTGTCAGCTTCTCGAAGTCGTCGGACAGCAGATCCAGGAATCCCTCCCGGATCGCGCGCTCGAAGGACACCATGTCGTTGCTCGACCAGGGGACGCGGTTCACGACATGGTCGTCAACCGCCTCGCGCGGCACGCCGAGCGCATCGAACATCCGGTACATCCCCTCGTCATCGACGACCGTATATTCGATGGGCTTGCCGCTCAACTCCGAGGCGAGCGCAGCGACCTCACGGAACGACAGCAGCTCGGGGCCCGTGATGTTGTAGACCTTGTTCTCATGCCCGGGGGTCGTGAGCACGGCAACGGCCGACGCGGCGCAGTCCCGGCGCGTGACGAAGCCGATCCTGCCCTCGCGGGCGCTCGCGAGCCAGCGCCCGCTCTCGATCGCGATCGGTGCGGCCACTTCCGCCATCGCCTCCGAGTACTGGCTATCGCGCAGCGCCGTCCAGGCGAGGCCGCTCTGCCGGAGCATATCCTCCGTCGCGCCGTGCTCCTTTGCGACGAGCGCGGGGTTGGCCCCGCCCGCGTTGACGAACGAGGTGTAAACGATGTGGCGAACACCCGCCTCGGCCGCGGCGCGGATTGCATTGCGGTGCTGAGGAAGTCGCTTGCCCACTCGCCCGGTGCTGATCATCAGCAGCTTCTCGCCGCCCGCGAACGTCGAGCGGAGCAGGGCTGGATCGTCGAAGTCTCCCCGCCGCACGATCGCGCCCCGCGCCGCGAACTCGGCGAGCTTCTCCGGGCGACGGCTCATGAGGATGAGGTCGCCCGGTGGCACTCGCTCGAGGAGCCCCTGGACGGCGAGGCGCCCGTAATTTCCGGACGCGCCGCTGATGATCAGCTTCATCCCTCAGCCTCGGCCGGGAAGGTCGCTAGGAGCGGCTTTCCGGGGCCAAAGGTCTGATCTCCGCCGCATCGTCCTCCGAGAAGACCTCCAGCGGCTCGGGGACCGAGTCCGGCAGTTCCGAGGTCTCGAAGGCCGGCCGTGCCGCGGATCGGCCGAGGGCGACGCTCAACGCATGCCGGAGCGTCCCGTAATGCTCGTGGATACCGCTCGAGCGCCACGCCACGAAGCCGTCGGGCCTCACGAGGACGGCTCCGTCGGCTGCGATACCGTGGCGGTCCGTCCAGTCGCCCACCGGATCCGTCACATCCCTCGAGATGTGCAGCGTGGAGAGCGGCAGCGTGTACTCCTTCCTCAGCCGTCCGGCCGCCTCGATCCACGCCTCGCCGGCCGGTCCTGCGACGAGCAGGAAGTCGCCGCCGATATGATCCAGGACCGAAGTCGCCTGTCCGTTTCGCTGCAGGGGTACGAAGGGCATCCGGGTCCCCGGGCGGCCGCTGAGCGTCGCCGGATCGTCGTAGGTCACGTCGTTGTCCGGTTCCTCGAGCAGCAGACAGCTCGAGCGATACCGGTAGCCGAAGGCCACGCCGAGCGCCAGGCGCTCATCCGGGGCGGGATTGCCGCTCATCTTATCCGGGCGCATCCGCTGGAAGTATTTTCCGGTCTGGTGCGCGACGGTGATCTCCGCGACCGACCTGCGCTCGGCTGCATAGGAGCGGATGAGCGCCGGGCCGGCGATACCGCGCAGAACCAAGTCGAGCTTCCAGCCGATGTCGAATCCGTCCTGGATGGCCGCCTGTCCGCCGAGGCCTCCGATCGGGGGCATCGTGTGTGCCGCATCGCCGATGAGATGCACGCGCTCGGTCGAGAACCGGTCCGCCAGGAAGGACGCCATGTCATAGCGCATGACATCGAGCACCTCGATCCCGAAGTCCGACGTACCGAGACCGCGGTGGACGTATTCGAGGCATCGCTCCGGCGTGCACTCGGAGAGCGACAGCTGCTGCCCGGGAGTCTCGACCGAGAGGACGGAGATACCGGAGTCGTCCATGTGAATGAACGCCGCCGTGAAATCCTTCTGGCGCAGGTAGTAGATCGAGTGCCCGGGGAGCTCATGGTCCGCGGTGAAGATGATCGCGATGTGACTCGAGAGCAGGCCGGCGCCCGTGGTCCCAATGCCGAGGACCGAGCGAACCGTGCTGCGGTGACCGTCGGCGCCGAGGACGTACTTCGCGCGCACGGCGTAGGGCTCGGCGGCGTTCCGGTCGCGAATGACAGCGCGCACGTGCGTGGGCTTCTCCTCCAGCTCGAGCAGCTCCGCGGAGAAGCGTACTTCGGCTCCGAGCTGTTCCGCCCGGCGCATCAAGATGGGCTCGACCTGGCTCTGCACCATCCCGGATGAGCGGGCAGGACTCAGCCCCACCTCCCATGCCCCGCGCTGCACGATGGTCTTGTGCACGGGCCCCGTGACGCTCTCGGCGTGGATGATGGTGAAGTCGCCGAACGTGCCGGAGCTGCGCGTGCAGAGCTGCTCTTCGAGTCCGGCGGTGCGCAGCAGCTCCATGCTCCGGATGTTCAGGCCGCGGGCGCGGGGATGCGGGGATAAGGCCGAGCGCCGCTCGATCACGAGCGGCTTGATGCCGCGCTGCGACAGAGTCAGCGCGGCGGAGAGTCCTGCCAGACCGGCGCCGACGACGAGCACTGAGACTTGTTGTTCTTCCATGGGTCCCCCCTAGCTTCGCTTCCGACTTATGACAACTGGGGGCTAAGCCTATCCCATAAGGATTTACCGGGGCAATCTCGAAATCACTGTAACTGGGGGGCGGGTACGGGTCGCCGGCTCGGCTACGGGGTCACGCCGTGCGCCCGGCCGATCTGTACGATGTTCGGTTGCAAGTCCACGGCGTCGGCGATGTCGGCCCGTCCTGCAGCCTTCTGTCCCGCCCGCAGCTCGGCGACGCCCCGGCAGTAGAGGAACCAGGCGCTCTTCGGCTGCAGGCGCAGAGCCGCATCCTCGTCCTTGATCGATCGGGAGAGATCGCCGAGCCGCAGCTCTACGAGCGCACGGCTGTCGAGGAACCCCGCGATGCCGGGCTGCAGCCGGATGGCTACGTCGCAGTCGCTCAGCGCTTTTTTCAGGTCCTGTCCCGAGATCGCCCGAGCCCAGCAGCGGTCGTTCAACGCCTCGGCCTTGCGCGAGTCATCGGGATGGTTCGCGATCCAGAGGTCGAACTGCGCGATGGCCGGG
>JASHYG010000139.1 GCA_030043215.1 Gammaproteobacteria bacterium | reverse complement strand
CCCGTGCTCGGGAACCTGTTCAAGCAGACCACCCGGACGAACGACAAGGACGAGCTCCTGATCTTCGTGACGCCGAAGATCGTCCACGAGGGCGTGACGGTCTACTGATCCGGGGCTTGCGGTATGCTCCCCGGAGCATGCTCGGCAAGCGCAGCATCTTCCTGATCGGCCCGATGGGGTCCGGCAAGTCGGCCGTGGGCCGGCTGCTCGCGCGCCTGCTCGATGCGCCGTTCTACGACAGCGATGCGGAGATCGAGCGGCGCACGGGCGTCGATATCCCCTACATCTTCGAGAAGGAGGGCGAGGCGGGCTTCCGGCAGCGCGAGCGGGAAGCCCTCGAGGCGCTGACGCAGCTCGAGCCGATCGTGCTCGCGACCGGCGGGGGCGCCGTGCTGCTCCCCGAGAACCGGCGCCTGCTCGCGGAGCGGGGCTGCGTCGTGTACCTCCAGGCCTCCGTCGAGCAGCAGGCCCATCGCGTCCGCCATGCGCGCCATCGCCCGTTGCTCACCAACGTCGACCCGGAAACGAAGCTCGCGCAGCTGATGCAGGAGCGCGCCGGCCTGTACACCGGCGTGGCCGACCTCAGCGTCACCACGGACGGCCGCAAGGTCCAGAGCGTCGCCGAGGAGATCGTGAGAGGGCTCAAGGCGAGGAACACGCCGTATACTGCGCCCCATCTATAGGAGATCGGCCGGGACGCGCCGCGCAAGCCGGCCTGCAGCCATCGTGGACACGCTCACCGTCGAGCTCGGAGCCCGGAGCTACCCGATCCTGATCGGGGCCGGCCTCCTGCGCGATCCGGCGCTGCTCGATCGGCACGTGCCAGGCCGCGACGTTCTGCTCGTGAGCAACACGGTGGTTGCGCCGCTCTACGCGAAGTCGCTCGCCGGCATGCTGCCGGGGCGGCGCATCGTGGAGGCCATCCTGCCCGACGGCGAGGCCCACAAGACCCTGCCCAACGTCTCGCGCATCCTCGATGTGCTGGTGGCCAACCGCTTCGGCCGCGACTGCACCGTCGTCGCGCTGGGCGGAGGCGTCGTGGGCGACATGGCCGGCTTTGCCGCGGCGTGCTACCAGCGGGGCGTGGCGTACGTGCAGGTGCCGACGACCTTGCTCGCCCAGGTGGACTCCTCGGTCGGCGGCAAGACGGGTGTCAATCACGCGGGTGGGAAGAACCTCATCGGCGCGTTTCACCAGCCGACGGCCGTCCTCACGGACACGCGCACGCTCGAGACCCTGCCGCTGCGCGAGCTCCGCGCCGGCCTGGCGGAGGTCATCAAGTACGGCCTGATCCGCGATGCCGGCCTCTACGAGTGGCTGGAGGGGAACCTGGACCGCCTGCTCGCCCGGGAGCCGGATGCGCTCGCCCATGCCATCCGCCGCTCGTGCGAGATCAAGGCCGAGATCGTCGGCCGCGACGAGCGTGAGCGGGGGGAGCGTGCGCTCCTCAATCTCGGACACACGTTCGGGCATGCCATCGAGTCCGCGACGGCCTATGCGACCTGGCTCCACGGGGAGGCCGTCGGGGCCGGGATGCTGATGGCCGCCTCGCTCTCCCGGGAGCTGGGCACGATGCGCCCGAAGGAGGTGGACCGCCTGCGCACCCTCCTCGATCGCGCCGGCCTCCCTACTGAGGCACGCGACGTCCCGGCGGAGGCTGCCCTGGAGCACATGAAGATCGACAAGAAGGTCAAGGACGGACGCATCCGCCTGGTGCTGCTGCGGGGGATCGGCGCCGCATACGTGACGGGGGACTACCCCGACGGCGCGCTGCGCGCGACGGTCCAGGCCTACCACGGATGAGCACAGCGAGGCCCGGCGGATACTCGAGTGAGCGGCTCCGCTAAGCTCTCCCGCGGCCTCGCGCCCTACGCAGCGCGCGAGGAGCACTCCCGCGGCCGCCGGCATCCCGAGCCCAAGCCGGATTTTCGCGGCGAGTATCAGCGCGACCGCGACCGCATCGTCCATTCCAATGCGTTCCGCCGCCTGGTGTACAAGACGCAGGTCTTCGTGAACCACGAGGGGGACCTGTACCGGACCCGCCTGACGCATTCCATGGAGGTCGCCCAGATCGCGCGCTCCATCGCGCTCGCGCTGTGCCTGAACGAGCCGTTGACGGAGGCCATCAGCCTCGCGCACGACCTGGGCCACACGCCCTTCGGCCACGCCGGGCAGGACGCGCTGAACCACTGCATGCGCCCGTACGGGGGCTTCGAGCACAACCTCCAGTCCCTGCGGGTGGTCGATGAGCTCGAGGACCGCTACGCCGACTTCCGCGGCCTCAATCTGACCTTCGAGTGCCGCGAGGGCATTCTCAAGCACTGCTCGCTGCGCAACGCGCGCCGGCTCGGGGATGTGGGCGAGCGCTTCATCCGCCGCCGCCAGCCGAGCCTCGAGGCGCAGATCGCGAACCTCGCCGATGAGATCGCCTACAACAATCACGACGTGGACGACGGACTGCGCGCCGGCCTCATCGAGGTGCGGGACCTTGCCCGGGTCCGCCTGTTCGAGCGGCAGCACGCGGCGGTGCTCGAGCAGTATCCGGGCCTCCCCGAGCGCAAGGTCATTCACGAGACGATCCGCCGCATGATCAACTTCGTCGTGATCGACCTGATCCGCACCACGCGGGGGCGGCTGGAGGAGATGAGGCCGTCGTCGAGCGACGAGGTGCGCGAGCGCTCGAAGCCGCTCGCCGGGCTCAGCGAGTCCGTGCTCGAGGAGCATCTGGAGCTCAAGTCATTCCTGCGGGATCGGGTGTACCGGCATCACCGCGTCCTCAGGATGACCGCCAAGGCTCACCGCACGCTCGAGCAGCTGTTCACCGCGTTCATGGACAATGTGGATCTGCTGCCGGCCGAGTATCGCGACGCGGCGCACCAGGGCCAGCAGGAGCACGGAGATGCCGGGCGCGCGCGCGCGGTGGCGGACTACGTGGCGGGGATGACGGACCGCTACGCGATCCTCGAGCACCGCAGGCTCTTCGACCCCGGTGAGCGGACCTGAGGGAGCGGACCTGAGCGCTCGGACGTGAGGGCGCGGCCGCGGGGCATCGCGTCGCCCGGCCCCTCAATGGGCGCTCGTGTGGCGCCGCGGGGGCCGGCGTTCCGAGGTCTTTCCGGCCGGGTCCATGAACACGTAGAGCCCGACGCCGTAGCGCAGCCGCTCCTTCGCGTCCTTGCGGGCCGAGGAGAGGAGCTTCTCGTCCACGGCGTCGAGGAATGCGTCGCCGCTCGACTGGACGAAGCGCTGCACCTCCCCGAGCTCACGCGGATCGAGAGACGCGCAGGCAGCGCAGCGATGCATCCGGCGCTCCGCCCCGGCGGGACGCGCGCAGAGGTTGTGCTCGACCGTCTCGGCGAACCGGCGGATCGCATCGAGCATCGGTGTGGCGAGGAACCGGCCGCCCATGACGCCAGGGAGGACGTGCGAGACGAGGCGGAGGCGCCGCCCTCGATCGCACTGCTGAACGGCGCCGAGCGCCTGCAGTTGCTCGAGCACGCGGTGTGCCGTGAGCGAGACCTCTGCCTTTTTCAGCAGGCGAGGGAACGAGCCTGGGCGCGGGGCCGGCCCCGGGCCGCCTGCGAGGGTCAGCCTCGCCGGCAACCCCGTCTCGTCGATGAATTCCGGATCGCCCGCCCAGACCGTGAGGACGTCTACCAGCTGCTGAAAGCAGGCTCGATCCATCCACGCTCCACGGGCGGGCACGCGGGCGTATCCGCGGAGCGCCTGCTCGCTCGCCGAGCGAACGGAGCCCGCTGCGACGCCTGCGGCTCTGAGCAGATGGACGATGGGGCGCAGCACCTCGAATGCCGCTCTCTGCGATTCCTGCACCGTGGGTCCTTTCACGTTGTCCATTGAGCGCTCCCCTACCCAAATCTTGGTGTTGTTGGGTTCCCTCTATCGCACCGCGACAAGTCCTCCGCGAGCGGTGCTATACTTTGGCAGGAAAATCGCACAGCCACGGCCGAGTTGCAATGGCCGGCCGCGGGTGAAGGAAGGCTGGCGCGACTCGGCGGACTTCCGAGCTTGCTCGAGTGTTTCGCTATGCAGTCCGATTTTCGCGCAGCGCTGGTCCATCTTTGCACGCGGGTCCTCTATCCGCTCGTGAGGATCCTCATTCGCTTCGGCATCAGCGCCGGCGAGTTCAAGTCGATCGTCGACAGTGTCTACGCGCGCGCCGGCCTCGAGTACCTCGAGCGCGAGGGCGGACGCGCCACCCACTCCGGGCTCGCCGTCATCACGGGGATCAACCGGACGGCCCTCGCGGCGATTCTTGCCGCACCGCAGGGCAGCGACTTCCAGCCCCGCAGCGGCACACAGCTCCATCGCGCGGCGCGCGTGCTGAACGGCTGGCACGACGATGCGGATTTCCAGACCCGGTCCGGCGCCCCGGCCGTGCTGCCCATCGTAGGAGGGCGCCGCAGTTTCCAGCAGCTCGCGCTGCGCTACAGCGGCGGGGTCTACCACCAGACGATCCTCGCCGAGCTGCAGCGCATCGGCGCGGTGCAGAGCGCGGGCTCCCACAAGGTTCGCGCGGTGCGCCGCTCGCTGAGCACCGGCGGCGCGAGCGCCGAGTCCCTGCACGCCGCGGCCGAGATCGCGGGCGACCTGATGGCGACGCTCGAGCACAACCTCGCCGCCCGCGCGCACGAGCAGCTGCCCGTCCGCTCGCTCGTCCTGAAGGCCGATGCCCGCAGCCTCCCGCTGTTCAGGGCTCAGGTGGGACGGCGCGCCGATGCCGCGCTAGAGCAGGTCGAGTCGTTCCTTCAAGCGCATCGCGTCGACCGCGGCCGCGAGCCGCCCGGCGAAGCGCCGCGCGAGGAGCTGATGCTCGGCGCCGCCGTGTTTGCGGTCTGTCGCGAGCAGGCGCAGGCGGGACGGCGCCGCACGCCGCCGCGGAAGGGGAGCGCTCGATCCCGCGCGCCCTGATTCGGCGCCCGTCCCCTCAAGTCGACTGCGCCTGATCTCTCAACTCCCGCCGCAGGATCTTTCCCACGTTCGACTTCGGCAGCTCGGTCCTGAAGTACACGTGCCTCGGCACCTTGTAGCCGGTGAGCGACTTGCGGCAGAAGTCGATCACGTCCCGCTCCGTGAGGTTGGGATCCTTCCTCACGACGTACAGAGCCACCACCTCGCCGGAGTGCGCATCCGGCTGCGCCACGGCGGCCACCTCCAGAATGCCGGGGTGCGCGGCCGCGACTTCCTCCACCTCGTTCGGGTACACGTTGAAGCCGGAGACGAGGATCATGTCCTTCTTGCGATCCTGGATGTAGACGTAGCCCCGCTCATCCATGCGGCCCACGTCTCCCGTGCGCAGCCATCCGCCGGGCA
>JASHYG010000138.1 GCA_030043215.1 Gammaproteobacteria bacterium | reverse complement strand
AACTGGTCGTACGGCGAGGGCATGGTGCATCACTGCGCATTCGACGTCCGCACTCTCGAGATCCAGGACCGCGTGAAAGCCGAAGTGGAAGGCCTCGGCTTCACCGATTGCTCCGACCGCAAGCATCGCGGCTACTTCCAGTCCGTGTACGTGCGCACCCCGTCCGGCGCGCTGTTCGAGGCTGCGCATACGATCGGCTTCACGGTCGATGAGCCCGCGGACAAGCTGGGTCGCGAGCTCATCGTCTCCCCGCAGTTCACCGAGCAGAAGGACGAGCTGGTCCGCCGGCTCAACGATCCTTTCGAGCTGTAGGACGGCCGGGCGTCGGAGGCGCACGCCTGCCGAGGAGACGCACTGCGACCGAGGCCGCCCGCTCGGCGACGACGATCAAAGATGTCGCACGCGAGCTCGGCATGTCCGTGGCGACAGTGTCGCGGGCGCTGTCCCATCCCGAGCTGCTTCGCCGGGACACTCGCGACCGCGTCATGAGCGTGGTCGGCCGGCTCGGGTACCGGCCGAACTTGCTCGCGCGCGGCCTGCGCAGGGGCCGGACGCGCGCCATTCTGCTCGTCGCGCCGAACCTGAGCCCCTTCTTCCTCGAGATCTTTGCCGGGGCGGAGGACGTCGCGCGGCAGGCTGACTTCGCTCTGCTCCTCGGCAACAGTAACGGCGATCCGGAGCGAGAGGAAGCGTGCTTCGATCAGGTGCGGAGCGGGCGCGCCGACGGCATCATCCTGCTGACCGGAGTCGCGCCGGCCGCGTACGCGCCCGGCAAGCGGCCGCTTCCCCCGCTCGTCACCGTCTTGGAGCGGTTGCCAGGCCGGGCTGTCCCGGTCATCCGGACCGACCATCGAGTGGGCGCCACGGAGGCGACGCGCCACTTGGTCGAGCTCGGACATCGCCGGATTGCTCACATCGCCGGAAGCCAGCGGGCCCCGAGCACCGCCCATCGCCTGGAGGGCTATCGCGCGGCGCTCGAGGCGGCGGCACTGCCGCTCTCGCCGGAGCTCGTCTATCCCGGCGACTTCACCATGCAGTCCGGCGCCGCCGGAATCGAGAGGCTGATGGCCCTCGATGAGCCGCCGAGTGCCCTCCTCTGCGGCAACGACGAGATGGCCTTCGGCGCCATTCGCATGCTCCACAAGCTCGGACTCACGGTACCGAGGGACGTGTCGATCGTCGGCTTCGACGATCAAAACATGGCTGCGTTCTACAACCCTCCGCTCACGACCGTGAACATTCCGCGGCACGAGCTCGGGCGACGCGCGGCCCTGGCGCTCATCCAGCAACTCGAGGGACGCGATGTGGCTCACGAGGTGGTCCTCCCCACCCGCCTCATCGTTCGCGAGAGCACCGCGCCGCCGGCCCGGCGTAGGACTCGTGCCGGCCGCCGGCGCGAATCGCGTTAGAGCATCCGCGCGAAGTCGGACTCCGCATGGGCGGCTGGGTCGTGCCGGTGGCCCTTGAGGCCATAGAAGGCAATATAGAGGTAACAGAGGATCGGCACGAAAAAGGAGTACAGGAGCCCCATCGAGTCGGCCGCCCATGCTTGCAGCTCCGGCACGACAGCGCCTCCCACGATCGCCATGCACAGCACGCCCGAGCCCTCGCCGGTGCGCTCGCCCAACCCGTCGAGCGCCAGCGCAAAGATCGTCGGGAACATGATCGAGTTGAGCAGCCCCACGGCGAGCAGCGCCCACATCGCCGTATGCCCGGCGGCCGCCACGGCGACGGCAACCAATGCTGCGCCCACCGCCGCATTGACGGCGAGCAGCTTCGGTGGCGCGACACGCAACATCAGCGCCGAGCCGATGAATCGGCCAATCATGGCCCCGCCCCAGTAGATCGAGAGGTACTTTCCCGCGACCTGGGCCGGAAGCGCCGCGATCTGCCTCAGACCCATGAAGCTCACGAGCAGGCTCCCGATCGAGACCTCGGCGCCGACGTAGACGAAGATGGCGATCGCTCCGAGGACGAGGTGCCGATGGCTCCGGAGACTGCGCCTCGAGCGGGCGGGCGCGCCGGAGGCCGATGATCTCGCCACGGGAGGGAGCTGCCGCTCGGCCGGCAGCGGACTCACGCCGACTACCAGCGCGAGGATGAACAGGACGGCCGCGAGCGCGAGGTACGGCATCTGGACCACGCTCGGATCCGCCGCCGCGGCAACACCGCCGGCAGCGGCGGACGAGGCGCCCGCGAGGATGAACAGCGAGCCGAGATAGGGCCCGAGGGTCGTGCCGAGCGAGTTGAACGCCTGTGTCAGGGTCAACCGGCTGGAGGCGGACTCGGGATGGCCGAGAATGGTGACGAAGGGATTCGCCGCGACCTGTAGCAGTGTGATCCCGGAGGCGAGCACGAACAGCGCAGCGAGAAAGAATGGGTAGAACCTCACGCCGGCGGCGGGGTAGAACATGAGACAGCCGACGCCCGCAGCGGCAAGTCCGATGATGATGCCCTGCTTGTAGCCGCGCTTCTCGACCAGGTAACCAGCCGGGAGCGACATCACGAAGTAGGCGCCGAAGAAGCAGAACTGGATCAGCATCGCCCGGACGTAGTCGAGGGCGAACGCGGACTTGAGGTGCGGCACCAGGATATCGTTGAGCGAGGTGATGAGACCCCACATGAAGAAGAGAGAAGTGAGCACGGCCAGGGGGCCACCGGCCTTTCGGGACTCGCGGGTCATGATGGAGCTCGGGACCGGCTTCGAGATCGGGGACTCTCGCGGCCGCAGAACGCTGCGCTGCCGGCCTTATTCCCGCGAGCGTCCCAAGGAGGGCGGCGCGGGCGGGAGCGTCCACTCGAAATCGTGCTGCTCCCGGATGTCACGTGATGAGCTACCGATGAAGATGCGGTGCGTTCCCGGAGTGCTGGTCCAAGCCGCTCGATGGACGTCATAGTACGACAGGTCGCGTGGCGAGAGAGTGAACGTCACGGTCTTCCTCTCGCCGGGCGCAAGGCTCACCTTCTGGAACCCCTTCAACTCCTTCACCGGCTGCATGACAGCCGTCGTGGCCTCGTCTCCCACGTAGAGCTGCACCGTCTCCTCGCCCGCGCGCCGGCCTGTGTTCGTCACGTCCACCGAGATCTCGATGGGCTCACCGACGGTCGCGCTGGCCGGTGCGCGCAGATTGCCGTACTCGAACGTCGTGTACGAGAGGCCGTGGCCGAACGGGAACAGGGGCTCGATCTTCCTCTTGTCGTAGTAGCGGTAGCCGACGAACACCCCCTCGCCGTAATCCGCGTCACGCTCTGCCGGATAGTAGAGATACGTCGGGGTATCCTCCAGGCGCCGCGGGAAAGTGAACGGCAGCTTGCCGGAGGGATCCACCTCTCCGAAGAGGACTTGCGCCATGGCGTCGGGGCCCTCCTCTCCCGCGAGCCACCCCTCGAGGATCGCGGGCGCCGCGTCCGCCCATGGGAGCAACCGCGGCGAGCCGGTATTCAGCACGACCACGGTACGGGGATTCGCGGCGAGCACGGCCTCGACGAGCTCATTCTGCCGCCCCTCGAGATCGAGGCTCTGCCGATCCCGGCCCTCGGTCTCCGTGGAAGGCGATGCGCCCACGAACACGATTGCCGCATCGGCGCTCCGCGCCGCTCGCACGGCCTCCTCGATCGTCCCGGCGGGCACACGTATCCCGAGATGCAGCGAACGGAACGCGGACGGACTCACGTAGTCCACTCGGATGCGGTAAGGGTGACCGGCCCGAAGCGCGAGACTCGCGACCTGCAAGCCCCCGCCGAAATCACTCCGTGCCGGCAGGACGGTGCCGTGTCCTTCCCCAATGATCGCGCGGCCGTCGATGTCCAGCGTGGCCCTGCCGAGCGCACTCAGGCTGAACTCGTACTCGCCGTCCTTCGGGGGCCAGAGATATCCCTCCCAGCGTGCCGACATCCGGGCGAGCTCGGCGGCGAGAACGGTCTTGTCGAAGTAGGTCTCGACGCCCGTGCGCACGGGTCGGCCTCGGAAATCCGCGTTGTCGTAGTAGCGGAACTCGAGCCCCTGTGCGGTACGCGAGGCTGTCGGGCTCAGCAAGCGCGCATCGGCCGCCGGAGGAACCGGATCGCTCTCGACGCCCTGGGCATAGAGGATATTCACGCTGCGGCCGACGAGGCGGCGCAGGCTCATGAGCGGAGTCACGATGCGGGATGGGATGACGCTCGCGCTGCCCCCTCCCTCATAGAGCGGCACGTCGGCGTCCGGTCCGATGACGGCGAGCGTATGGATGCGGGACTGCTCGAGCGGCAGCAAGCCGTCCCGGTTCTTGAGGAGCGTGATCGCCTCGCGCGCAGCGAGGAGCGCCGTCGCACGATTGCGCGCGCCGAGCAGCTCGCCGGCCGGGAGCGGCCTGCCGTCGAGCAAGCCCGCGAGGATGAGAGTGCGCACCACCCTGCGCGCCGCGTCGTCGACGGCGCCCTGATCCACCTGCCAGTTCGCGACGGCCTCTGCCAGTCGAGCCCCGAAGTAGCTCGGCGGGCCCGGCATCTCCAGATCGACGCCGGCGCTCGCTGCGGAGACCGTCGAATGCACGGCGCCCCAGTCGGACATCACCAGACCGTCGAAGCCCCATTCGCGCTCGAGCACATCCTCGATGAGCCGGCGGTTCTCGGTCATGTAGGTCCCGTTCAGGCGGTTGTAGGACAGCATGAGCGCCCAGGGATGCGCCTGCTTCACGATCATCTCGAACGGGAGCAGATAGATCTCGCGCAGCGTGCGCTCATCGACGTTGGAGCTCATGCGCTGGCGATCGAGCTCCTGCTCGTTCGCGACGAAGTGCTTCACCGTCGCGCCGACCCCCTCGCTCTGCAGGCCCTTCACGTACGCGACGCCGAGCGTGCCGGCGAGAAAAGGATCCTCGGAGTAATCCTCGAAGTCCCGGCCGGCGAGCGGCACACGCTGTATGTTCACATCCGGCCCGAGCATCACTTGCACGTGCATGGCGAGCGCCTCGCGGCCGATGGCCTCCCCCACCTCATGTAGCACCTCGGGACTCCACGTCGCCGCGAGCGCGGAGCCGGTCGGGAACACGGTCGCCGCCTGGTCCTCGTTCGAGCGCACGCCGTTCGGCCCGTCCGAGACGCGGAGCGCCGGAATTCCGAGCCGGGCGATGGGCTGGGTCGCAAAGAGGCTCCCGCCGCCCATCAGCGCGATTTTCTCATCGAGCGTGAGCCGGCGGAGAAGATCCTCGACCCGCGTATCGAGCGGGGCTCGGGGATCCTTGTAGAGGGGCAGCCCTCCGGTGGTGACCTCGGGCGCCGAGATCTGCGCGAGGAGAGCGGACACCGCCGCAGTGCCCGCGTGCGCGCTCCGCGTGAAGCCCGCGGTCCATGACGCGGCGACGAGCAGCGCTGCGCCGCACAGGCAAGCGGCAGCGGAGGTCCGAGCTGACGAGCGCGTCAAGGCCCAGTCCCGAAGGCTTGCGAGGGCTGCGCGGCGCGCTCCTTCCGATCGTTCACCCGCTCCGCGAGATCGAGGCGCGCCCGCGCAGGATCCGGCTCGGCGACCGGCCCGTGATCGGTGAAGTTCATGAGCAGGTCGGTCGCCCCGTGATACGCCGGCCAGGCGGGCTCGCCCTGCGGCTCGGGCTTTCCGGTGCGCGCGAAGGCCACCCAGTACCGGTGCATCGCGCGCGCGGCGGCCTCGTCGGCCGGCGTCAAGTCCTTCCCGAGATGCGCCGCAGCCGTGTCGAACACGTACGGAATCTCCGAGGCGTGCGGCGCGCCCGGCAGGCTCTGGCGCTGAGACTCGGGGACGTAGGAGAAGCGGTACTCGTACACCGGCTGACCGCGCGAGGAGAGGATGCGAGCCACGGCGCGCGCCGGCTCGAGCATCATCTGATCACCGCCCGCCTCGAACGCGACGGCGCGTACATCCGTGTGGCCGCCCGCGCCATACACGGCGCGCGCCTGCGCGGCATCCGGTCCGAACTGCGCATAGAGCTCATCGAGCGTACGGGCCTGCAGAAAGCCGATATCCATGCTGTTCGTGCCGATCAATACAGGCACGCGAGCGCCCGTGCCCTCGGCGTAGAGCTGCGTCGGCGCGCCGAGCTCCAGTTTTCCGTCGAGCATCGGACCGCCGACATACGTCCTGTCGCGGCCCGCCGTCGCCATGTTGAGGCCGCTCACGAGCCGGCTCGCCGCAACTGCCCTCAACTGTGCGAGCGCCTCGGGGCCCGTTCCCTCGATCCCGAAGCGCCGCGCGAGAGCGAGGCCGAGCTCCTCCCCGGAACCGGGTCCGCCCGCGAGGGGCCTCATCTCCATGAGGCCCGGGCGTCCGCCTCCGGACTCCACGATCGCCTTCTCAAATAGCCCGCGGGCGAGCGGCGAGGCGAGCAGGACGTGCACCGACATGCCCCCCGCGGACTCGCCGAAGATCGTGACGTTCGCGGGATTGCCGCCGAACGCCGCAATGTTGCGGCGGACCCATTTGAGCGCTGCGATCTGGTCCATGAACGCGTAGTTACCGAGCGGTCCGCGTGGCTGCTCGGCGCTGAGCGCCGGGTGGGCGAAGAAGCCGAAATTGCCGAGCCGGTAATTGAAGCTCACGAGCACGATTCCGTCGCGGGCGAACTCTCCGCCGTCGTACACGGCCGGCGAGGTGCCTCCGTTCACGAACCCCCCGCCGTAGATCCAGACCATGACCGGAAGCTTGCGCGAGGCGGCGGGCGCCGGCCGCCACACATTGACATAGAGACAGTCCTCCTGCGGCGTCTCGCGCAGCGGAGCGGCATCCTGCGGAAACGGCACTTGCATGCAATCGGGGCCGTAGCTCACGGCCTTGCGCACACCCCGCCAGGGCGCGACGGGCTGCGGCGACCGCCAGCGCAGCGGACCGACCGGAGCAGCGGCGAATGGGATGCCCCGGAATGCGGCCACACCGTGCTCGACCGTGCCCTGGAGGAGCCCGCTGTCGATCCGCACGCGCGCGGGAGCGGCCGCATGGGCCGACCCGGAGAGGCACGCGGCGAGACACGCGGCGAGTGCGGCGCCGGGCCGCGCGGTCCGGCAAACGGTCATCTTGAGAGGACTCATGGTCGAGATCTCCAGCGTGCCAGCCGTACACGCACTCGCTGCGAGGTTGAGTCGTCCGGCGAACGAATGAAATCGATTACATCCGGCGCGCGAGACTACCGGCGTGCGCTGCGCCGTGTCAACTCAGTAGAAGGCCTGCAGGCCGGTCTGCGCGCGGCCGAGGATCAGCGCGTGAACGTCG
>JASHYG010000137.1 GCA_030043215.1 Gammaproteobacteria bacterium | reverse complement strand
GGGAGCGTAGACCTCGATCCTCGCCAGGGGTGAGACGACGATCCGATGTGGGCTGGTCTTGAGAACCAGCTCCATGCTCCGGGCCCCCGCGGGGCTAAAGAGAGAACCGCCCTCGAGAGCGCGGAGTGCCTCACAAAGCGCGCCGTCGCGAGTGCGCACGCACATCCTGACATGCCCGAGTCCGATCCCGAGATCGTAGAGTGAGGCATCCGTATCCTCGCTGCGCAGCGCGCCGCCATCGGCGCCCAAGCACGAAACGACTGGCGGCCGGTCCTCCGCCGGACGGGGTAGGCAGAGCGCCACGGCCTGCCCCCAGGTTTCGCCGTCCGCTGAGAGTGTGTCATAGGCGAACGGGACCGCGTTCTCGCGCGTGGAGATGCCCAGCGCACCTCGAGCCGTGACGACCTTGTCCATGCCCCCGTTGCGGGCTCGAGCGACAGGCTCATCGTGATCACGCATGAACTCGCCGATTGCGCCGAGCGTGCCGATACTCCATGCGTTACGGGGATCGTCGATCGCAGTGGAGAGGAATCCTTGCAGGCTCAACACCTGAGACTGTCCGCTACCGCGGTTCATTGCTACGTCGACCCTCAGGGCACCGGAACTCAACACGCAAAGCCGCCATCGTCAGGAATACGCGTCGCCGACGCCGTATCCCTTGTCATCCCGCTCGGATACGCACTTGTGTTCCCACTTTCGGCAAAAATTAACAATCTCAACGAAAACGATAACGTAGAGAAACTTAGTTAGAACCGTAACTTACGTGACATCCGTCACTCGACCGCGAATCCTGCCGCTGAACAGGCAGCGCAGGCAATCAATGTGGACGGCGGAACCTCGGTAGCCTATAGCCCCTCTCCCGGCGGGGAGGATAAGAGTCGGGAGCTGAGCCCGATCCGCTGCAGGGACCCGGCTCGCGACGCGGCACCGGCTCCGGCGGACAGGCAACCTGCGGAAGGATTCACCGACGGCGAGCTCGTCACCCTCGCCCTGAACGGTGCGGACACGGCGTTTTCCCGCCTCTTGGGCCGTCACGAGCGACATTTACGGCGGCTGGTAGCCCGGCGCCTGAGCGATCGCGAGGATGTCCTCGATGTGATCCAGGATACCCATCTCGCCGTTTGGAGAGCTCTGCAGAACTACGATGCCGGCCGTCCGTTCGAGGCTTGGCTGACCTCGATCGCGCTGAACAAATGCAAGGACTGGGCACGGCGCAAGGTCGTGCGCTTCGGCATCATGGCACGGGTGCAGGCCGATATCCTCCGGGAAGGCGCAGGCGCCGAGGAGCGCAGCGCCGAGAGCCTCGCGATGGAGGAGGAGAGCGTACGGGACCTCGAGCGGGCCTTGGAGCGGCTCCCACCGCAGCTCCGCGAGCCGCTGCTTCTCACGGCGCTGCTCGATCTGCCTCAAGGCACGGTCGCGCGGGAGCTCGGAGCGACACGCAAGGCCATCGAGATGCGCGTACGGCGCGCACGGGAACGGCTGGAAGAGACGCTGCGCGCCGAGCTTGCCGGGTAGCGCTCCTTCCCGGCGCGGATTACTGCTCCGGCTGGCTCGGGCGAGCGACCAGCGTATTGCCCTGCAGCTCGTACTTGCGCATGAGGAGGCTGTCGGAGCTCTGGGACGCCTCTCCCAAGTGAGCGAGGGCTTGGCCAATGGACACTCCGGCCGTACCGGTTCCCGCCGGCGGCAGGGCCTGCGCAGCGCCGCTTACCAGCCAGAACGTGCCGAGCCCGCCGAGGCAAGCCGCGCCGAGATCGCTCATCGCAGGCCGCAGCAGCGAGAGGTATCCGCTGCGCAGCAAGGCGAGAGCGCCGGCCGCGAGCAGCGCGAGCACCAACGCATCGGCGAGCACCGCGCCGGCGTCGTAGCCGAGAACCATCGGCGCGCGGGTCCACCCGGCGAGATATTGCGGGGCGAGCAGCGCGGGCAGCACGAAGCCGTCGAGGAAACCGAGGATTCCTGCGGGCAGCAGCCACAGCCTTGGGCGCGCACCGCCCGCGGAGGTTGCGAGGAAGCCGGCGGAGAACAGCGCGGCCCCGAGAAGCAGCAGCGCCGCGCCCGCGGCATGCATCGATGCGGCGGCGCCGGCGAGCAGCAGCAAGAGGGCCGTCCATCCGGCTGCGGCCATTTGCGGGCGTCCGATCTGCAGCGTCGCGATCGCGACGGCAAGCAGCGCCACCAGACAGCCGATGAATCCCTCGATCAGGGCCATTTGCGGCTGGATCCATCCCGTCGCCTGCGCGAGGAGGGAGAGCCCATAGCCTGCCGCCAGACTGGCGAGGAGGCCTGTGAGGTCCTGCCGGCGCCGCACGAGCAGCAGCGCGGCGAGGAGGAAGCACAGCCGAGCGCTGCCATGGAAGATGTGTATCACCCCGAGCCGCACGTACTGGCCGATACCTGCGGGCGGCAGGGAGCCCGTATCTGGAACCGCCAGCCGCTGGCGGGAGGCCGTGAACAATTGCCACGTGACCCGTGCGTCGATCTCCATGCGCGCGAAGTCGACGTGCGAGGGCACTCGATCGAACATCGCATGGTCGTGCAGCGCGAGGCCGCTCATCGCCCCGGCGCAGCGAAAGATGATCTCGAAGCCGTAGAGGCCGGTTCCCACCTCGAGCGGGTCGACCTTGCCCAGGTCGTAGCCTTGATCGCTCGCGGGGCATTCATGGCCGCCGGCCCACACCTCGGTGTGCGCGAGCACGTAGTCTCCGAGCTTGCTCACGGTGAGCACGGGGATCGCAGCGCCCGTGAGGCGCTGTGCCGTGTCGACGGGCAGCACGTATCGAAGGGTCACGGTGCCGCTGTCGCGCGAGACGATCCAGGTCGAGTAGCTCACGCTGTCACTCGCGGCGTGCGCGACGTGGGCTGCTCCGGCGAGCAGGCACGATGCGCCGAGCGCGAGGATTCGTATCCGGCTCATTCCGTCTCCCCCGGTGCGAGCAGGATCTGCGCCTCCGAGCGCAGGACCGCGAGGTTCTCCTGCGTCGCGCGCTGGAGCTCGGCCTGGCGGTAATCCGAATAAACCTGCGCCCGCGCGACGGAGAAGTCGGCCACCGACGGCAGCTCGCGCTGGTCCATCACGAGCACGTGGACCCCATCGGTATCGACGATCGGGTCCGAGACCTCCCCGTCGCCGAGGGTCTCCGCGACCTGGTAGAGCTTGGCGCCGAGATGGATCTTCGCGGCGAAATCGAGCTCCTCGGTGTTGTCCACGCGGCCGGAGTCGACGAAGCCGAAGTGCTCCATGACGTAGTCGATCGATGCGCCGGAGCGCAGCTGGTAGACGGCCTCGACCGCGTCCTCCTCGGCCTGTGCGACACTCTGATCGGCGTTCTGGTAGCCGCCGACGTGCAGGACGAGATCGTGCACCGTCATCGTTCCGCCGGTCGTGTATTTCGCGCGGTGAGTGTCGTAGAAGGCGTGTAGCTGCGCATCCGACGGTGCGATCGCGAGCAGAGGCGCGACCACCTGCGCGTTGACGGCGGCGGCCATCGTGTCGCGGACCTCGGTCGTGGTCTCGGGCAGATCGAGCGCGAGGCCGCGCTGCACCAGCAGCTCCTCGTTGATCATCTCGCGCAGCACGCGGCTGCGCTCGGCGGGCGAGGCGTCCGAGAATTCCGCGCCCGTTTCCGACTCGGTCTGGGAGATGAGATCGCTCATCAGGACGCCTTTCTGATTGACGAGCGCGACGTAGCCCGGCGGCACCACGGTGCCCGGCCGAGAAGCGGGGCGGAACAGGCCGAAGCAGGCGACCGCGAGGCCGATCGCGATACCGCACGCGGGCAGCGCGAGGCTGCGCTGTGGCCGGCGCGCCAGAGCGGCGAGGCGTTGTTTGAGCGCGCTGGGAGGTCGGGCGACAGAGAGCTCGGTCATGGTGGCGCTCCGCGAAAGTCACCCCTCGCGGCCGGCGGCCGGCGCCGCCGTGGCCGTCGGGTGCGAGACGGTGTGGATGTACACGGCGAGGGCCCGGATCTGCTCGAGGCTCAAGGTTCCGAGCCATGCCGGCATGATCCGGTGCCGTCCGAAATAGATGCTGTCGTAGAGGGACTGCGCGTCCCCGCCGCTGTCCCACACGTTCACCGTGAGATCGGGCGCGCCGTAGTCGGAGTCCCCGCGTGCGTCGCCCGCATGGCAGTCGCCGCAGTCGCCCTTGGTGCTGTAGTACAGAGTGTGGCCTTCTTCCGCCGCTTCCGCGTCGTACGGTCGGCGGTTGAGCTTCAGCAAATACTGGACGACGTCGCGGATCTCGGCGTCGGTGAGGACACCGCGCAGGCCGAACGCGGGCATGTCGGTGACGTTGCGGGCCTTGCTCTGGCCGGAGCGGATGCCGTAGAGCACGGTCCGCTCGATGTCGTAGACGCTCCCGCTGCCGTAAAGCCAGACCTGATCGGTGAGGTTCGGGGCGCCGAGGGCCGTATTACCGCGCATGTCCGCGCCGTGGCAGGCCGCGCAGTACTGCTCGAAGAGCGGGCGCGCCTGCGCGACGGCAAAGCGCACCAACGCCGGATCGGCCGCCGCCTCATTGGGCAGTACCGCGAGCAAGCGATACTCGATACGCTCGCGGTGCGCCCGCAGATCTGCCGCCGCAATGGCAGCGCCGGCAAGCGCGATCGCTGCAGCGGCGAGCATCCATACCCATCGCTGGGGACCGCTGCGCCGCGGACGGGGTCCATGGCGCGGCGGGAGGCCACGGCCGCGGGCCGTCTGATCGATGTGGGTCTTGCTCATTGATTGCACGGGGATTGGACCGCGGGATGAGCACCGGGCCGTGCCCTGCACGGGTGCGGCCTTTGCGCTACTATGATGACAGTGCCCACTTTGCCGAGATCACATAAGCGCCGGCCGCGCCATGTCCACGTCCGCACGACCTTGAGCCGTCTGGAGGCCACCCCGGAGAAGAAGGCAGAGCCCCGCGGCCCGACCGAGCGCCCCAGAGCCTCATATCGAGCCTCAAGCAGATGAACACCCCCGCCGATTCCGATCCGTCGAAGGAGCTGATCGTTCCTCGTTCTCATCGATTGATCCGCCACCTGGCGCTGCTCTATGGAATCGCCACCCTGGCGGTTGCCGCGTTCCTCGTCCTCGCGCTGTTGCCGCCCGCTGTCCTGCCGGGGGGGCGAGCCATGGCGCGGGAGGCGGTCGATGGTGGGCTCGGGGCCATGGTCCTCCCGGCGCTGCTGCTTGCCCTGACCGCTCTCATCGCCACGCTCGCCTTGACCACGGCCCGGTTCCGATATTCTACGGCAGCGGAGGAGCCCGCAGGCGCTGCATCTGCGCGCCGGCTCGAGCGTCGCGAGGATCCCGGCTTTGCCGGTCGCATGGGCCAGGCCTTCATCGTGCCGGCCGGGGCCATCTGCATCTGGATCGCCATACGGCTGATGTGGCCGGCCTCCGCCGCCGAGCAGCACGCCGCCGGTAGCGACATCGTGGCGGCCTTGGTGTTCGGGATCGCCTTCGTGTCGCTCGTTTGTGAGCGCGTGATGAACGCCTTTCCGCAGCCCCAGCTGCCGGAGGCGCCGACGCTGCGGCGGGTGCTGCTGCTCGCGACCTGGATTCTGGCGGCATCGGCGTGCATCGAGCTGGGGCACGGCGCCGGGCTCGGCTGGCTCCGTTGGCCGGAGCTCGCCGTGGTCTGCATCCCGGGTGTCGCCGCGGCGGAGCTCGCCGTACGCGCGCTGGCGCGCCTGTTCCTCCCGCAGCGCGCACCGGAGGACGCTCGGGCGGTGACGGACAGTATCGTCGTCGCGCTCATCACGGGTGGTCCGCGCGCGCCGGCGAACGTGCTTCGCACTCAATTCGGTCTCGACTTCGCCCGCAGCTGGGCACTGTCGTTCCTGACCGCGGCGGCACTGCCTGCGCTCGTCGGCACCGCGCTGCTTTGCTGGTGCTTGAGCGGACTGAAGCTCATCGACTGGGAGCACCGAGGGATCTACGAACGGTTTGGCGCCCCGGTTGCCGTGCTCGGTCCCGGGCTGCACCTGCTGCTGCCCTGGCCGCTCGGCAGGCTCCGTCCCGTCGAGTACGGCGCGATCCACTCCGTGCCGATCGGCGTTGACGAGTCCACGCCCGAGGCGGCAACCGGGCCGGTCGGCGCGGAAGCGCCGCCCCCAGTCGCCCTCAATCGGTTGTGGGAGACCGCTCATGCCGATCAGGCCCATTACCTCGTGCCGAGCCTGGGCACCGCCCAACAGAGCTTTCAGAGTGTCAGCACCGAGATCTACGTATTGTATCGTGTGGGCCTCACCGACACCGCCGCCATGCAGTCGGTCTATACGGTCGCGGATCCGCAATCCCTCATCACGGAAGCCGCGAGCCGGCTGGTCCTGCGCTATTTCAACTCGCGCACGCTCGATCAGGTGATCGGCGCGGAGCGCGAGAACGTCTCCGGCACGCTGCAGGCGGAGCTCGCGGCGGATCCGGCGATCCACGGGGCGGGGATCGACATCGTGTCCGTGCTGATCGAGGAGATCCATCCGCCCGAGGGTGCGGCCGCCGCGTACCACGCGGTGCAAGCCGCTGAGATCAACGCGAGCGCGAGCGTCTCCAACGAGCGGACGCGCGCCGAGAGCCGGGCCGCCGTCGCGCAGGCGGAGGCCCACCAGCTCGATACAGTGGCCGACGCCCGCGCAGTCGAGATCGTCCATGCCGCCGATGCCGATGCATATCGCTTCGATGCGGACCGCCGCGCCTACGACGAGGGCAAGCGATCGTTCCTGCTCGAGCGCACCTTCAGCACGTACGCCGCGGCGCTCTCGCGGACGCACATCACTTTGGTCGACCATCGGCTGAATTCCGACCAGCGCCCGATCCTCGACCTGCGCGAGCTCGTCGCTGAGCCGCCCGCGGGCCAGGGGACGGGCGGCGCGCAGAGCGGGGCGGCCGCGAGCGCCTCGACTCCACCCCTCACACCGGCGATCGTGCCTACGGAGTGATGATCATGACCGAGTTCTCGGGCTCCTGACCGATATGTTCATCGATCCTTCCTCGGGGACTTCCGCCGGCCGTGCCCGTGATCGCCGCTTTGGGCCGCAGCTGCGCATTGGCGCCTCCGCGCTGATCCTGCTCGCCGCGATCGCCGCGGCGTGCATCGTCATGGTGCCGGCGGGCGAGGCCACCGTCATCACGCGCTTCGGTAATCCCGTCCGCGTGGTGACGCAGCCCGGGCTCGCATGGAAGCTGCCGGCTCCGTTCGAGAGCAGCATTCCGATCGATCTGCGCCTGCGCACGACCTCCACCGGACTGATGGATGTCGGCACGCGCGACGGCTTGCGGGTGCTGATGCAGGCTTACGTCGCCTGGCAGGTGCCGAGCGATCCGCAGCGGGTGCGCCAGTTCCTGCGCTCGGTGCGCAATCAGCCGGACGAGGCGGCACGCCAGCTGCGCAGCTTCGTCTTCGCGCAACTGCACATCATCTCGAGCAACTTCGAGCTGAGCGATCTCGTCAATCTCGATCCGCAGAAGGTGCGGCTCGATGCCTTCGAGCAGCAGCTGCGCGATCAGATTGCTCCGCGCATGCTGCAGGTGTACGGCATCGACATCCGCCAGGTCGGCATCGAGCGTATGACGCTGCCGGACGAGACGCTTGCCGCCACGGTCGATCGGATGCGCGCGGAGCGCGAGACCGAAGCAGAGAAGCGCACGGCCGAGGGACGGCGGCAGGCTGCGGCCATCCGGGCCGACGCCGACCGGAACGGCCGGGAAGTGGTCGCGCAGGCTCGTGAGCAGGCGGCGCACACGGAGGCGGACGCCGAGCAGGCCGCCGCGCGCATCTACGCCAAGGCTTATCAGAGCGACCCGGGGCTCTACACGACGCTGCGCTCGCTCGATGCCCTCGGCCAGATGATGGGCCGCAACGCGAGCGTGGTGCTGGGGACGGATGCGGCGCCTTTCCGCGTGCTGGTGGACGGCCCGACAGGTCTCAACTCGGCGCCCGCGGCGAAGACAGGGCCGTGAACGAGGTCCTCGATTCCTTTCCAGCGTCCGAGGCGGTCGAGCCGGTCGGACCACCACCGCCGCCGCCGCCCGGGCCCATTGCCCAGTCGGTGGCGATCGGGTTCCGGGCCGTCTATGCCGCCGGCTTGTTGTTGCTGCTGATCTGGCTCATGAGCAATGTGCACGAGATTGCCTCGGACAGCCAGGCGGTCGTGCTGCGCTTCGGACGCATCGTGCGAACCCAGCAGTCCGGCTTGCTCCTCGCCTGGCCGCGGCCCATCGAGCGGGTCGAGCTGCTTCCGGGACCGGAGCGGCAGCTGAGCCAGCCCGTCTCGACCCTTCCGCCGTGGAGCGAGAAGTCCCAGGAGCTCGTCGGGCCGTTCGACGCGACGCAGGCGATGCCTCAGAACATCGCCGCATACCTCACGGGCGACGGCAACGTCGTGTTGCTCAATGCCACGCTGATCTACCGCATCGATGATCCCATCGCCTATGCCCTGGAGCAGACTCACGTGGCTCCCGCGCTCGATCGCTTGTTCCGCGCAACGACCGTGCACGTCACGGCCGGCCGGGATCTCGATAATTTCCTGGTGGTGGAGAGCGCCAATCCCCAGAGCACCGACCAGGCCGTGATGGCCCAGGTGCGCAGCTCGCTGCTCAACACCATGAACGCGCGCCTGCAGGCGCTTGCGGCCGCCGGCACGCCCCTCGGCGTCGAGGTCGAGCGCATCGACATGACGGCCTACTATCCCCCGGAGGCCAAGACGGCTTACGACGCCGTGCTGCTCGCAACCGAAGCGGCCGACCGAGGCGTGGCCGAGGCGAACACCGACGCCGAGCGCCGGCGGCAGGAGGCGAACCGCGAGCACGACCAGTTGCTGAGCGCGGCCCAGGCGACGGCGACGGAGCTGGTGAGCCGAGCCAACGTCGATACCGCCCGCATCCTCGCGCTGGCGCGTCAAGAGACGCCGCAAACCCGCAGCAGCCTCGTGCTGCGCGAGTACCGGGCGGAGGTCTCACAGATCCTGAGCGGCGTCGGCTCGGCCGTTTTGATCGACCCCAAGACGGGCGTACGCTACGTCTTGCCAGGAAAGCCCAAATGAGCGCCACCCCGGATATCTCCAGCTACAACCCTACCGCCGCCGTGCCCCTGCCGCCCGGCGGCCCGGTCACCGGCCGGCCCGTGCCGCTGCTCGACCGTGCCGAGCGCTGGCTGCTCGGGCTGCGCCTGACGCTCGCGCTCGCCGCGGGATGTGTGCTCATCGTGGCGGTTGGCATGAGACTGCTCGTCCCGAGCGAAGCGGGCGTTGCCCAGCTGGTCGCCGGGATCTCCGCGGCGCTGGTCGCAGTGCCGGTGTTCGTCGAGGCCTGGAACAGCCTGCGGCATCCGAGCCTGCACGGCATCACCGACCGGCTGGTCGCGCTGGCGCTCATCGCCGCATGGGCGACGGGCGATCTCATGACGGCCGCTCTCCTGCCGATCGTCATGACGCTCGGCCACATCCTGGAGGAGCGCAGCATGCTCGGCTCGCACGAAGCCGTGCGAGCCCTCACCCGATTGACGGAGGCCGATAGCCGCAGGCTCCTGCCGGATGGCACCGTGGAGGTGGTTCCCAGCGCGCAGCTCAAAGTGGGCGATCTCATCGAGCTGCGCGCCGGCGAGCGCGTGCCGGCCGACGGCATCGTGCGCCGCGGCCATTCGAGCCTCGATCTCGCCTCGCTCACGGGCGAATCGGTTCCGGTGGAGATCGCCGAAGGCGGCCAGGTTCTCGCAGGCGGCATGAATATCGACGGGCTGCTGCAAATCGAGCTCATCCGGGTGGGCAAGGAGAGCACCGTCGGCCGCATCATTGGCCTCATGCGGGAGGCGGAGAACGCGAAGCCTCCGGTGACGCGGCTCCTCGATCGCTATGCGGGCCAGTACATGGCCCTGGTGCTGCTGGTCGCCGCCGGCACCTGGCTGATCACCGACAACGTGCCCGCGATGCTCGCCGTCCTGGTCGCCTCGTGCCCGTGCGCGCTCGTGCTCGCGGCTCCATCCACGGCCGTCGCGGCCATCGCCGTTGCGGCTCGCCACGGGATCCTCATCAAGGGCTCCGCGTTCCTCGAGCATCTCTCGGAGGTCTCGTCGGTCATCTTCGACAAGACGGGGACCGTCACCACCGGCGATCTGCGCCTCGCCGAGGTACGGACGATGCCCGGTGTCGATCCGCAGCTGCTGCAGCGCCTCGGCGCGGGTCTCGGGGCCGCGAGCAATCATCCGCTGAGCCGCGCCGTCGCCGCATCCGTCCCTCAGCAGGAGCAGCTGACAGTGGAAGATGCTCGCGAGCTCGGCGGGTTCGGAGTGACAGGCCGATACCGGGGCGAGCAGGTGGCCCTCGGCCGCGCCGATCTGTTTCAGCGCCTGAATGTCGAGGTGCCGGCGGCTCCGGCGCACAACGGTCCGATCGCAGGTGTCAGTCTCGGCGGGAAGTTCCTCGGCTGGCTGCTCTTCTTCGACCAGCTGCGCCCGAGCGCGGCCCCGGCCGTGCAGGAACTCGAGTCCCTCGGCATCGAGCGTCTGGTGCTGCTCACGGGCGATCGCTACCCGGCGGCGAGGCAGGTCGCGCGCGAGATCGGCATCGATAACGTGTATGCCGAGATGCTGCCCGAGCAGAAGATGGACCGGGTCATGCAGGAGATCAAGCTGGGCCACCGTCCCATGGTGGTCGGCGATGGGATCAACGACTCGCTTGCTTTGCGCGCCGGCGCCGTGGGTGTAGCCATGGGCGCCCAGGGAACGGGGGACGTGGCCTTTGCTTCCGCGGACCTCGCGTTGATGACGAACGACCTGCGGCGCCTCGGGACCTGCATCCGCTTGAGCCGCCAGTGCCGCCGGACCATTTACGTCAATGTCACGATCGGCGTGGGGTTCACATTCGGGCTCATCATTCTCGCCGGCGCGGGAGTGCTCGGCGTCGAGGCGCCGATCATCGCGGCGCTGCTGCACAACGTCAGCACCTTCATCGGTCTCGGCAATGCCGGCCGGCTGCTGCTCTTCGATGAGACGCAAGGCGCCGCCGCTGGGGTGATCAAGCCGGCTCAGCCCTCGTAGCGCCTCACTTCGAGCTGAGCCAGGGGCCCCGGAGGCTCTCCATGTTGTCCGGATCCGGGGCGTGGCCAGGTGCCGCTTTCGCCGTCCTCTCGGCGATCCTGTTCGGCGCCGGCACGCCGCTTGCCAAGGTGCTGCTGCAAGACGGACTGAATGCGCAGCTCCTCGCCGGCCTGTTCTACCTGGGCTCCGGGACCGGGCTCGGCGCCATCTTCCTCGTGGGAAGAGCGCTCGGCGTGAGGTCCGGCGAGGCGCGGCTGCGGCGGGAAGATCTGCCGCAATTCTCCCTCGCGGTGCTGCTCGGCGGAGTCATTGCGCCCGTTCTCATGATGGTCGGCCTCGAGCGCACCTCGGCGGCCTCGGCCTCGCTCCTGCAAAGCCTCGAGGGGCTCGCCACCATGGGCATTGCGTGGGTCGTCTTCCGGGAGAACGTCGATCGGCGGCTCCTCGCGGGCGCGCTCGCGATTCTCGCCGGCGCGGTTCTGCTGTCCTGGAGCGGGGGATCCGTCCGCGCGGGCTCCGGCGCGCTGCTCATCGCCGCGGCCTGCGTCGCGTGGGGTGCGGACAACAACCTCACGCGCCTGCTCGCCAAGGCGGATCCCGTGCAGATCGCTGCGATCAAGGGCCTGGTGGCGGGCACCGCGAATGTGGCGCTGGCTCTTGCCGCGCATGCTCGCCTGCCGTCCGCCGGAACCGTCGCCGCCGCGAGCGCCGTGGGCTTCTTCGCCTACGGGGTGAGCCTCGCCCTCTACGTGCTCGGCCTGCGGCATCTCGGGGCGGCGCGCACCGCCGCGTACTTCTCCACTGCGCCGTTCATCGGCTCGGCGCTCGCCGTCGGCCTGCTCTCCGAGCCGCTCACCGCGCAGCTCCTCGGCGCGGGCGCCCTGATGGGCGTCGGCCTCTATCTACACCTCACCGAGCGCCACCAGCACCTGCACGAGCACGAAGCGCTCGAGCACGCGCATCGTCACGTCCACGATGAGCACCACCAGCACGCGCACACTCCGTCGGACCCCCCGGGCGAGCCGCATTCGCACTGGCATCGCCACGAGCCCCTGACGCACAGCCACCCGCATTATCCCGATCTGCATCACAGGCACGATCATTCTTGAAGGGCCGGCGGCCGGCGTCGCAGGCCTGCGACTAGCGGGACCAGATGCTCGCGGCAAGGTAGGTGAGGCCGCCGAGCGCGGTGATCCAGAAGCTGCTCGGCCAGTCCGTGTAGTAGGCGAGCGCGAGCCCTCCCCATGCATCGACGAGCGCGAGCGCCACGGCAAGCAGCACGCCCGGACCGATGCGGCTCGTCAGGCGCTGAGCCGCAGCCGCTGGGGCGACCATCAGCGCGAACACGAGCAGCACGCCGACGATCTGCGCGCATTCGGCGGTGGCCACGGCGACGATGGCAAGAAACAGCACCGAGACTCGCCGCAGCGGCACCCCTTTCGCCTCGGCGAGCTCCGGCTGCAGGGTCGCGAACAGCAGCGGGCGCGAGATGACCGCGAGCCCGAGGAGGCTCACCACCGCAAGGAGCGCGAGGCTGTCGAGCGTTCCCGTATCCACCCCGAGGAGGTTCCCGAAGAGCAGCGCCGTCGCCTGGGCTGCGTAGGCCGTGAAGAAGTGCAGGAACAGCAGTCCAAGTCCGAGCGAGAGCGCGAGGATGATGCCGATCGCCACGTCCCGGCCCTCGAGCCGCTCGCCGAGCAGACCCATCCCGACACCGCCGCTCACGGCGCTTGCCAGGAACCCCCACAGGGGCGAGATGCCGACCAGCACCGCTCCGGTCGCACCGGCGAAGCCGACGTGCGCGAGGGCGTGCCCCGCAAAGGTCTGCCCGCGCAGCACCAGGAAGTAGCCGGCGCATGC
>JASHYG010000009.1 GCA_030043215.1 Gammaproteobacteria bacterium | reverse complement strand
TTGTGCGGCGCGTCCGGCAGCACGAACTGCGTGGGCACCACGACCTGGCGGCCGGCGCCCGGCAGCCACATGTCGACCCCCGGATTGGCGCGCTCAATCTCGTTGTAGCCGACGCTGAAGAGCCGAGCGATGTCGGTGAGAGTGTCCGACTTCGTCGCGTGGGTGATCTGCACGACGCCGACCACATCGTCGTCGTGCTGAGGATCGAGCGCGAATTTGTATGCCTGGACCGGCGGCGCCTCGGCGGGCGGCGGCGGCGCGGGCGGCGGAGCCGGAGGCGCGGACTTGTTGTGCGCGGCGAGGGGTCCGCCGAGCAGTGAGCAGGCGACTACGGACGTAGCGAGGAGTGCGGCGCCGGCGGCGCGAGCGACCGAGCTGGAGCGTATCATGGCGCCCGATTATGACATCGGCGCGCGGCGCAATCATCCCTTCGTGCGCTCGAATGTCGGCGATCGGCTACGCCGTCTCGAGGAGTCGCATCAGCAGTTAAAAATGCCCCAGGCCGTAAAGCCTGGGGCCAGAGCGCGGACTTTCGATGAAGGGAAGGAAGTCCGCTAGGGGATGGCGTGAATCAGTGCAGGCGGGCCCAGTGCAGGATGCGGATGTCCTCGCTCGAGATGTCGAAGCTCTGCGCGAGCAGCGATCGCAGCTCGCGCGTGCCGCCGGTCTGCTCGAGCGGGTGCCTCAGCTCGACGACTCCGCTCCACTCGCCGCTCCCGCTGTAGGCCCGCCGAGCGGGCTCGCTTGCGGTCACGAAGTGGGTGTAGTACTTGGTCGCCATGGAAACAAGCGTAGTCGGCGCGCCTCGGGAAGGCCGTGAAACGCTCCACAGATCACCCCGCTTTTGTTAAGCCCTCTGCGACATAACATCGGCAAATGCAGCATGGGACGCTTCCGACCGCCCGAGAGCCCCGGCTCGAAGTACATCACCCCAGAGGGGGCGCGCAGGCTCCGCGCCGAGCTCGACGAGCTCTGGCGCATCGAGCGGCCGCGCGTCACGCAAGCCGTGGCGGAGGCGGCCGCGCAAGGAGATCGCTCCGAGAACGCGGAATACACCTACGGCAAGCGGCGGCTGCGCGAGATCGACCGCCGAGTGCGCTTTCTGCGCAAGCGGCTCGAGGGGATGGTGACGGTCGAGCAGCGCCCGTCGGACCCGACGCGCGTGTACTTCGGCGCGTGGGTGTCCCTCGAGCGGGACGACGGGGAGCTCGTGCGCTACCGCATCGTCGGGCCGGACGAGATCGATCTCGCGCCGGAGCACATCAGCATGGACTCACCGCTCGGGCGCGCGCTGCTCCGCAGATCGCTCGACGACGCAGTCACCGTCGAGGTGCCGGGCGGCACGCGGACGTACGTCGTCGTCGAGATCCGTTACGAGCGCCCTCCGAGCGCGCGGTGAGCAGTTCCGCGGAGGTGGGAAAGCGCGAGCGCTACCAGTTCACCCGCACGTTGCGGAATTGCCAGGGGTCGGACCTGTCGAGATCTTCGGGGAAGAGCCGCTCGCGCCCGCTCACCGGCGTCCAGTCCGTGTACCGGCCGACGACGGAGCCGAGATAGGGTCTGCAGATCTCGAGCGTGCGGCGAAAGTCCATCTCGTCGGGCTCGACGATGCCGCGGCCGGGATTCTCCATCGCCCAGATCATTCCCGCGAGACACGCCGCCGTCACCTGCAAGCTGGTCGCGTTGTTGTAGGGTGCGAGGGCGCGCGCCTCCGCGATCGACAGCTGCGAGCCGTACCAGTACGCGTTGAGCCGGTGGCCGGCGATGAGCACGCCGAGCTCGTCGATGCCGCTCACGATGTCGTCCATGAGGATGCGCTTGCGCTCCTGCTGCAAGAAGTTGCGGCCCGCGAGCTCATGGAGCGAGACGACGGCCGCATCGCAGGGGTGGTAGGCATAGTGCACCGTGGGCCGATACACCGCCTGCGCGCCGTCCTTCACGGTGAGGTAGTCGGCGATGGAGATGGACTCTCCATGCGTGATGCAGAAGCCGTGAAAGTGGCCGGCGAGGGGCGTCCAGGTGCGCACGCGCGTCGCGGCGCCGGGCCGCATGAGGTAGATGGCGCACTCGCTGCCGAAGTCGTGCCGCCGGCCGTCGCTCGGGAGGCTGCGCTCGTGGGTGCCCCAGCCGAGCTCGCTCGGCTGGCAGCCCTCGCTCACGAAACCGTCGACGGACCAGGTGTTGACGAACTCCCCCGGCTGCGCCGGGACGCTCGCCACCTGCGTGTCGCGCTCCGCGATGTGAATCGTCTTCACGCCGAGGCGGCGCGCGAGATCCGCCCAGTCGGAGCGCGAGGTCGGATGGCCCGCCGCGACGCCCGCATCCGCGGCGACGTTGAGCAGCGCTTGCTTCAAGAGGTGCGAGACCAGACCCGGATTGGCACCGTGCGTCAGCACGGCGGTCGGCGCGCGGGGATTGCGCGCCCGTAAGTCGAGCGCCTGCTCTCTCAGGGCATAGTTGGTGCGGCGCCCCACCGGCACCGCCGGATCGGTGTAGCCCCCGGGCCAGGGCTCGATGCAGGTATCGAGGTACAGCGCGCCCTGCTCCCAGCAGAGCTCGATGAGCGCGATGCTCGAGACCTCGACGGACACGTTGAGCACGAAGTCGCCGCGGCCGACGAGCGGGCTCAGTACGCGCCGGAGGTTCTCCGGGCGCAGCGGCTCCTTCATGAGCTTGACGCCGTAGCGCTCGGCCTCGGCGCGACCGGCGTCGTCCGCCGTGACGATCGTGATGCGGCCGGGCGCAATGCCGATGTGCCGCAAGATGAGCGGCAGGACTCCCTGACCGATGCTGCCGAAGCCGATGAGGACGATACGCCCTGGAAAGTCGATGTACGCTCGCTCGCTCGTCATGATCCCGTCAACGCCCTCGCCTCGTCCCCTCAGCGCCAGTGGGGGGGAAAGGTGCGATCGTAACCCGGCAGGGCCTCGACGCGCGCGATCCAACGCTCGAGGGCGGGGTAGTTGACCGCGAGGGGCAGGAAGCGGGCGGAGAGCTCGCGCGCGGCCGGCTTGGCGAGCGCGCGCAGCAGCAGCTGCAAGGCGGGGTAGATCACGATGTCCGCGGCGGAGAAGCTCTCGCCGACGACCCAGTCCGACTTCGCGAGCCGCGCCTCGATGGAGCGCGCCTCGCGCGCCACCACGTGCATGGCGCCCGCGAGATCATCGCCGCTCGTGCGCGGCTGCGGCGAGAGGAACCTCTGCACGAGCTTGATCAGGTGCTCCTCCGTGTACGCCTGGTACTCGCAGATCACTCTCATGATCACCCCCGCCTCCTCCGGCGTGCGGCCGAAGATCGGCGGATCGGGATACTTGAGGTCGAGGTAGTAGAGGATCGCGAGCGACTCGAACACGACGTAGTCGCCGTCCTTGAGGATCGGCACGCGCCCGCGGAAATTGAGCGCGAGGATCTGCGGCGACTTGTGCTCCTGCTTGGAGAACTGCAGCAGGTGGCTCGTGTACGCCAGGCGCTTGTACTCCAGCGCGAGGAGCACCCGCCAGCTGTAGGGGCTGCCGCTGCCCCAGTAAACGTCGATCGCCATATACTTCGTTCGATTCCGGCCGCTCGCGCGATTGTAGGACATCGCGCCGCTCCGAGGGATGCCGCCCATGACTGCCCCGACTTACACGACGCTGATCGAGCCCCTGGAGCTCGCCGCCCTGCTCCGCTCGGATGGCGACGTGGCGATCGTCGACTGCCGCCACGATCTCTCCCGGCCGCAATGGGGCGCCGAGGCGTACGCGGAGGGCCACATTCCCGGCGCTGAGTTCGCTCATCTCGATCGCGAGCTGTCCGACCCGATGACGCCGGCGAGCGGCCGCCATCCGCTGCCGGCCCCGGACCGGCTCGCGGCCACCCTCGGGCGCTGGGGTATCGCTCGGGAGACGCAAGTCGTCGCGTACGACCAGGGGAACGGCGCGCTCGCCGCGCGGCTCTGGTGGCTGCTACGCTTCCTCGGGCACACGCGGGCGGCCGTGCTGAATGGCGGCCTGGCGGCGTGGCGGTCGGCCGGGCTTCCGGTGACCCGCGCGACGGCGACGCGGCCCCCGCGGCGGTTTGCCGCCGAGCCGCGGCTTGGCTGGGTAGCCTCCACGCCGGAAGTCGCCCGGGATGTCGCGCGAGGTCTCGAGCACGGCGGTACGGTGCTGGTCGATGCCCGCGCGGCCGACCGCTTCGCGGGCCGCAACGAGACGCTCGATCCGGTCGCGGGCCACGTTCCGGGCGCCCGCAATCATCCCTTCACCCGCAATCTCGACGCGGAGGGACGCTTCCTCGCCCCTGCCGAGCTGTCGCAGCGGTGGCGCGAGACGCTCGCCGGCTCGCCGCCGGAGCGTGTCGTCTCCATGTGCGGATCGGGCGTCACGGCGTGCCACAATCTGCTCGCGATGGAAATCGCCGGCCTCTCCGGCGCCCGCCTGTACGCGGGGTCGTGGAGCGAGTGGATCCGCGATCCGGCGCGGCCCGTGGCGCGCTCGTGAGCGGTTCGTGGCGCGCTCGTGATAGGTGCGATCATCGTTTTTTGCTATCTTCGGCCTCCATGACATCTGCTGCGTGGCTGGGCACCGAGTGCGGGGCACCAGCCACGTGCGTTTTGGAGCTCATCCGGACGTGGCTGCCGACCCCAACAGCGACCTGAACGGCGCAAGCCGCAAGTTCAATCCCGCCCAGCCCTGGAGCGTCGAGGACTCCCTCGAGCTCTACCAGGCGGGCGCCTGGGGCAAGGGCTACTTCTCCATCAACCCGGCAGGCCACGTGGTCGTTCGGCCGGATACCCAGCCGGGCCAGGAGATCGACCTCTTCGAGGTGGTCGAGGGCCTCAAGGCCCGCGACCTCACGACGCCGGTCGTCGTGCGCTTCTCCGACATCCTCGCGCATCGGCTGCGATCGCTGCACACCGCCTTTGCGCAGGCGATCGCGGAGAACGACTACCGCAACCGCTACGCCGCCGTGTTCCCCATCAAGGTGAACCAGCAGCGGCTCGTGGTGGAGGAGGTCTACCGCTACGGCAAGGAGTTCGGCTTCGGCCTGGAGGTGGGCTCCAAGCCCGAGCTGCTCGCCGTCATGGCGATGACGGAGAATGCGCCGGACCGCCTCATCGTGTGCAACGGCTTCAAGGACGACAGCTATATCGAGGCCGTGACGCTCGCGACGAAGCTCGGCCGCACCATCATCCCGGTGGTCGAGAACTACGAAGAGCTCGACCTGATTCTCAAACATGCGGCGGCGTACGGCGTGCGGCCGAGCATCGGGGTGCGCGTGAAGCTCTCGAGCGAAGGCTCGGGACGCTGGCGGGAGTCCGCCGGCGAGCGCTCGAAATTCGGACTGTTCATCACCGAGATCCTCGAGCTGTTCAACGTGCTCAAGGCGCGCGACATGCTCGACTGCCTGCAGCTCGTGCATTGCCATCCGGGCAGCCAGCTGCAGGACATCCGGCGCGTCAAGGACGCCGTCAACGAGCTCGCCCACGTCTACGCCGAGTTGAAGCTCATGGGCGCGGGCTTGAAGTACATCGACGTGGGCGGCGGGCTCGGCGTGGACTACGACGGCACCGGCACGAACTTCTCCTCCTCGATGAACTACACGCTCAATGAATATGCGAGCGACGTGGTCTACCGTGTCGCGAGCGTGTGCAACGCGCGCGACATCCCGCATCCGATGATCGTGAGCGAGTCGGGCCGCGCGATCGCCGCTTACCACAGCGTGCTCATCTTCAACGCGCTCGGCTCCTCGGCGCTCGACAAGTTCCGGGTGACGGGACGCGCCGCGGAGGATTACGCCGGCGATGACGAGCTGCCGCAGCCGGTGGAGGATCTGTTCGAGGCCTACCGCTCGGTGAGCGAGCGCCGGGTGGTCGAGTGCTATCACGATGCGCTCACCGCGCGCGAGCAGGCGC
>JASHYG010000136.1 GCA_030043215.1 Gammaproteobacteria bacterium | reverse complement strand
AAGAGAATCCGATCCGCCTGTTCGTCACCCACCTGTGGGAGGCGGCCGACGATTATCTGCGGGTATTCGAGTACCTCGAAAGCGCGCGCAACTTCTATTACCGCAATTCCAGCGTGCCCGATCAGCGTCCTGCCGGGGACAAGGAGGCTCTCAAGGAGAGCCTGCGGAACCAGATCAAGCCGGCCGAAGCCGTGATCGCCCTGACGAGTCTCTACAGCCAGGATCCGGACTTACTGACTTTCCAGCTGCTCTACAGCCAGGCCTGCCAGAAGCCCGTGATCCTGCTCAAGCGCTTTGGGGAGCCCGGGCCTGTGCCCAAGGCGCTCGTCGACCTCGCGAGCGAGGTGATCGAGTGGGACGAGCGGGCGCTGGTCGACGCGGTGCGCCGGCTCGCACGGCACGAGGACACGACGCGCTGGGACGTTATCGAGTTCAAGCTCGACTGAGAGTCCCCGAGTGCCGCGGCCGCCGTGAGCCGCGCGAAGACAGTCGCGAGCCGCGCGGAGACAACCGCCTCACGCCTCGGCAACGTAGAGCGGAACCACGTGCGAGGATGCCGCGTGTCGGACCGCCGGACCCCCGCGGGGAATGACCGAGAAGATATGAACGACCGAGCAGGCGAGACGGTCCGCCTCGTCGTTCGACATCTTCCGAATGGTCGCACGCGCGGCATCCTCGCCGCGCAACAGCGGACGCTCGCGCGTGAAGCTCAGGCTGACGGCCCGGAACTCCTCGCGGAGCTCCCATGGCAGCTCGTCCTCGGAGATGTCGGCGAGGTAGTTGTGGTACGCGTCCGCCAATCGATCCTTGATGGACCCCGAGCGCGCGAGCGACAGTGTCGCGCCTTGAAACTTGTCCCATGCCGTGCTCATGCCGACCCTCGGTCGACGTGGGTGGACAGGCGCCCACGCCGTGTTGTTGTTCTCGCACACTCCGTGTGTTCAAGCCTGTAGCCGCGGAATATACCGCAGTCTCTAGCAAAAACAATGTTCAATTGAGCCGATGGGAGACTGCAGCGAGGGCGGGTCTCACCGCTGCCCCTGGTGGACCCGCAGCGATGGGTGAAGGCAGTGAATTCTGTCGAAAAAACATTAATATTATATCTTAGTTATTTGTTTATGATGAATATTATATCTGAAAATGGTCGGCGCCTCGTGAAATTGCAGGGTGCGCCCGCTCCCGGGGGCCTTCCGCGAGAGCGGCTAACCGCCGGCGGAGGGCTCGACACGACGGCACGACGGCTCAGCCCGAAGTGGAGATCGGGCATCACCCGCCGGCTACGCAAGGACCGCGGCGAGATCGCGAATCGGCTCAAGCGCGATCCGTCAGGCGACCGGCCAGAGGCGGCGATTCGAGCGCATGCAACGAGGCGCGCCCTGTTTGGAAGGCGGGCCTTCGATGCGCAAATGAGGCTTCATCTGTGACGCTGCCGGCAGAAACGGGGCATGCATCGCCTTGGGCCCCCGTCTGGCGTATCATCGGACGCATTATGATCATGAGGCTGAATTAGCCGTGGACCTACTCTCGCCGCGACACCTGATCATCCTGCTCGTGATCGTGCTGCTCATCTTCGGCACCAAGAAGCTCAAGACGATTGGCTCGGACCTGGGCTCGGCAGTGCGTGGATTCAAGGACTCGATGCGCGAGGCGGAGCAGGACACCCCTCCGTCCGACCAGTCCGCAACGCCGCGCGACACCAAGCAGATCGCGAGCTCCGAGAAGCCGGCGGAGAAAGTGGCCGAAAAGGCGACTTCCGAGAAGGACAAGGCGACGCACGTCTGATCGGCGGCTCGGCCGGATTTCGGCCACCCCGACCGATGCGCTGCGGCAGCGGCGGGACCTGCTTTGGCCGGCTCCATGCCGGCTGGTACGGCAGGGGCGGGACCCTCACAGCCCGTCGGCGGCGATCAGCAGCTCCCGAGTGAGCTCTTCCGGCATATCGAGCATCACGTCATGGCCGCAGGCCATCGTGACCAACCGCCAGCCCTTGGCCTTCGCGCGCTCGCGCGCTCGAGGAAACGGCGTGTCCTCCCACCCCGCGGCGAAGATATACGAGACATTCCTGATTTGACGGACGCCGCCACTCAGCTGCAGGGGCTGCTCGAAACAGGCGAAGGGCTGCGGCGTGCACTGGCGGTCCACCCAGTCCCGGTCCTTGGCGTTGACGTTGAACACCGCGGCGGGGATCGGCGGCGCCTTCCAACCCTCACCGAGTTTCATCGTCGCCTCGATCAACATGCTTCGCTGCGACTCGTGCACGTTCTGCAGGGTGTTCTCCCCGCTCTCCGGCACGAACGCGTCGAGAAACACGAGCGCGCGGATGCGCTCCGGAATGCGGTCCGCAACACCGCTCACCACCATGCCGCCATAGGAGTGGCCGCAGAGAACGACGTCCGAGAGCTCTTCCCAGCGGATGAGGCTCACCACGTCATCGACGTGCGTGTGCAGATTCACGCTGCGCGCCAGGAGATGAGCCCTCTCGCCGACACCACTGAGCGTCGGCGTGAAGACGTCGTGTCCCTTGACCTGCAATTGATGGCGTACGCGCTTCCAGCACCAGCTGCCATGCCATGCGCCATGGACCAATACGAAGGTGGACATGCGGGGGGTGTCCGATCGTGGGCAGCGGGGGAGGCTGCCTCGCGTGATGGTTGGTGGCGGCAAGCATACCATCGCCGCGGGGACACCACGCTTGGCTAGCCTGGATTTCCACGCGCCGCAGTTTCGCTAAGGCCGGGAACGGCCGGCGAGTTCCTGCGCTCCTATGGTCGCAGTGCCCAGACCAAGAACGCACCTCCGATCAGCAGAAATCCGTGTACGCGACGCGGGTAAAGTGTTCGTTGCACTCGAATCGAGTTTTGTGGCAAGCAGAGTCTCCAGAGGCCGGATGCCGTCAAGGCTAAAAGCAGCGTCCAAAAATACCAGCCGCGCCAGACGATGCACGGAATAGCCAACAGCAGCAGCACGGCCCCCACCGATCGAACTGTGCGGGTGTCTCTCATCCAATCGTCCGTCGAGCGCGGCGCAGCAATGTGGCAAAGTCCGGATACGAGC